>JASHVE010000476.1 GCA_030039675.1 Acidobacteriaceae bacterium
CGGCTGCGCTTGCATCTCTCTTCCCGCGCTTTGCGCCCGGCTCGCCTCTTCGCCTCGAAGCCGTGATGACGCACCTCTTCGCCGCCGACGAAGCCGACGGCCAGGTCACCGCAGCCCAACTGACCCTGCTCGACGAAACCCTCAGCCGCATCTCCTCGGCCGGCCTCTTCGCCGAGTGGCTCAACGTGGGCAACTCCGCCGCCCTCCTCGCCGGTCAGGCGCGCACCATCGCCGAACTCGCCGCCCGCCACGGCATGAAAGCCATGCTCCGTCCCGGACTTGCGCTCTACGGCCTGGTTCCTGCCTTCGATCCCGCTTTCGCCGCCGCCGCGCCCGAGTCCCTCGTCCGCGCCCGCACCCAGCTCCAGCCGGTCCTCAGCTGGAAGACGCAGGTCGTGACGGTCCGCGACATTCCCGCCGGCGCCGTGGTCGGCTACAACGGAACCTTCATCGCTACCGAGCCCATGCGCCTCGCACTCATCGCCGCCGGCTACGCCGACGGCCTCACCCGGAGCCTCGGCAACCGCTTCAGCCTGCTGGTTCGCGGGCAGCGCACACCGCTTGTCGGCCGCATCAGCATGGATCAGGCCGTCCTCGATGTCACAGAGATTGCTGGAGTTCAGCCCGGCGACGAGGTCGTAATCCTCGGCGCACAGCGCAGCGAGGCCGTCACCGCCTTCGACCACGCCCAGGCCGCAGGCACCATCCCTTGGGAGATCTTCACCCGCATTGGGCTACGCGTAAGACGCATCGCCGTCTGAGCGCGCCCCGCATCATCAGTCGCACAGACCGCTTCCCGAAGTTGTACCCACCGTCTGCGCGGGTGCGGCACACAACCCCGCCGCGCACTGCACCGCCGCGATCATCGCTTCCGTGCCCATCGCCGAGTTCAGCAGCATATGGTAAAGCTGCCGCGAGCACCACTCCTGCTGATAAAACTTGCGGATCGCCGCAGCGCGGCGCTTGTCGAAGGCGGCCAGATGGTCGTCGGCCCGTTGGGCCTCGTCCGGGAACGCCCGCGTAAACCAGTCCCGCTTGGCGCTGGACGTCGCATAGACAAAGATATGGAAGCAGCCCGGCTGCCCGGCCAAAGCGCAGGCCGCGCCGCGCCCCACCAGGACGCACTGGCCTTCCTTCGCCGCCTCAAGAATCTCCCGGCGAATCAGCTCCAGCATCCGCTCGCAATCGAGCACATGGTCGTCGAATTTACCAATGGTGGAATAAGACGAGTCCTGCCAGAAGAGCCTGCCGTAGCGGTAGTACCACGGATCGAGCCGCTCGTCGAATCTAGCGGCCGCCTTGGGATCGACGCCGGCCATCCGCGCCGCACCCTCGACCAGCTCCGAGTCCAGCAGCCGCCATCCCAGCCGCGCCGCCAGCTCGTGGGCAAACTCTCCGCCCCGTGAGCCGTACTCCCGCTCCACCGTAATCACTCTCGTGGGTGCGTGCACCATGCCGCCGAAAACCCCCGCGCAATGGAGCATACAACGGATTCCATCAAAACGGAAAGACCACCGGCACCGAGCAGTAGCCTAATTTGTTTTGGATGTGTCCAGGTGAGGACTTGCTTTGGGCAGGGCATGGCTTTAGCCATGCCAAAAGGCGCAGACAAAATCTGGGGCTTTAGCCCCTGAGGGCACACTTCATGAAATCAGGACACCACCGGCCCGCAATTCGTCACCAATACCTTGACGGTCTACACAACTTTGTTGTAGATAATCTAGGCATGGGCAAGCCAAACGATCTTGTTCAAGGCACTCTCGACCTGCTGATTCTTAAGACGCTTTCGCCGGAAGCCATGCATGGCTGGGCCATCGCCAAGCGCATTCAACAGGTTTCGGGCGAGGTTCTGCAGGTGCAGCAGGGCTCGCTCTATCCCGCCCTGCACCGGCTCGAGCAGCAGGGATGGATCAAGGCGCGATGGGCCGAAAGCGAGACCGGCCGCCAGGCCAAGTTCTACGCGCTCACCACCGCCGGCCGCAAACAACTCGACACCGAAGCTGCTAACTGGAATCGGCTTTCGGCCGCCATTAATCTCGTTGTTAGTGAAGCGTGAAGGAGCAGGGATTAAGGAATAGGGAATAGCGAATATGCTCCGTGCTCCATCCTCTCCTCTTTTTCTGGAGAAAGGGTGGGAAGTCATAGCAGGAGACGCAAATGCGCTGGCTGCATCAGCTCGCTATGAAACTCCGCATGCTCTTCGTGCGCGGCCAAGCCGGCACGCGGCTTGATGACGAGCTGCGCTTCCATCTCGATCGCCAGATCGAAGAAAATCGTGCTGCCGGCATGAGCGTCGGGGAAGCCCACGCCGCTGCACTCCGCGCCTTCGGCAATCCCGCCTTGCTGCGCGACCAGACCCGCGCCACCTGGAGCTGGAGCGGCCTCGAATCTCTCCTGCGCGACCTGCGTTATGGTTTCCGCACCCTGCGCCGCACGCCCGGCTTCACGATCATCGCCGTCGCCGTCATGGCCTTGTGCATCGGCGCTGCCACATCGCTCTTCACCATCACCCGTTCCGTGCTGCTCAGGCCCTTGCCCTTCCGCGATCCCGCTCATCTGGTCATGCTCTATGAGCATTTCCGCGCGCCAGAACTCAACCAACCAAGTTACGACTACAATCCGGTCGCGCCCGCCGACTATTACGACTGGCGCGCCCAGAACCAGACCTCGACCCACGGTTTCCAGGACATGGCCGCGTGGCGCTACGCGCAATTCAATCTCACCGGCGTGCGCGGCGAACTGCCGGAAGTTATCGCTGCCCGCGGCGGCACGTACAATCTGTTTCCGCTCCTCGGTGTGCAGCCTGCCTATGGCCGCGTATTTGCGCAGGACGAAGACCGCCTCGGCGCGAACGTGGCCATCCTTTGCTGGAGCCTGTTTGAACGCCGCTTCGCCGCCGATCCCTCCGTCGTCGGCCAGGCTATCCATCTCGACGGAAAACCCTACACCGTCGTCGGCGTCCTGCCTAAGGACTTCACTTATCCCGACGCTACTGTGCAGGTCTGGGTTCCCTACGCGACGGGTGTCCCGCCTGTCGTGCTGCGCCATCATGACTTTCACTTCAGCCGCGTGGTGGCGCGTCTGCGGCCCGATGTAAGCCTGGCCAGCGCGATGAGTCAGGTTGAGGCCGTGCAGTACCGTCTGCACCTTCAATACCTCAGCGCTCCCGTTGCAGAGGACGCCGCGCAGCGCACCATCACAGACGATCTCGCAAAGGATGTAAAGAAGCCGCTCCTCATCCTCATGTGCGCCGTTGGCTGCATGTTGCTCATCGGCTGCCTCAACGTGGCCAATCTGCTCGTCGCCCGTAGCGCCGCCCGCCAAAAGGAAGTCGCTATTCGCAGCGCGCTCGGTGCGCGCCGTCTCACGCTCATTCGCGAACAGCTCATCGAAAGCCTGCTCATCAGCCTCGCCGGCGGCGCACTTGGCGTGACGCTTTCGCTCGCGGCCACAAAATGGCTCGCCAGTGCCTGGAAGGATCTCCCCACCGCCCAATCCATCCACGTCGACGGTGCCGTGCTCGCCTTCGCCTGCGCTCTGGTCTTTGCCGCCGCGCTCCTCGCCGGCCTGCTTCCCGCCATCTCATCCACCGGAAAATCCGTCTTCGCAAGCCTCCAATCCACTGCGCGCACCACAGGCGGAAGCCTGCACCGCACAGCCCTGCGCAAAGCGCTGCTCATGATTGAAATTTCGGTTACGGTGGTTCTCCTCATCGGTGCCGGCCTCCTCATCGAGAGCTTCGTGCGTCTGCGCACCGCCGATGTCGGTGCAGTCACCGACAATCTGCTCACACTTACCTACAGCCTACCGGCGCAAAAATATCCCACGCCTGAAAAGCAGAACGCCTTCAACGAAGCGCTGCTCGCACGTCTGCGCGTCATGCCTGGCGCCCGCGCGGTCGCTATCGGCTCGGTGCTCCCGGGCGCCGGCTACGGCGGCGACGATGTCTTCCTCATCGTCGAGCACCCCCCGATTCCACCCGGCGTCATACAGCCCGATGCCCTCGTCCGCCGCGCCGATCCGGGTTACTTCCAGGCTCTCGGAATTCCGCTCCTGCGCGGCCGCTTTTTCACCACCGACGACCGCACCGCAGAGGGCAAAAAGCTCATCATCAGCCGCCAGCTCGCTCAGCAATATTTCCCCGGCGAAGATCCCATCGGCAAACACCTCAGCATTCCCGCCTGGGATACTGGCGGCCCACCCTCCACTTACGAGATCGTCGGTGAAGTTGGCGATACACTTTGGCAGGTCGGCCAGCCCGACAAGCCCATGATGTACTCACCCCTCCTTGCCCAGAGCCACAACATCGATCAGATTGCCCTCGCCGTGCGCACCGCGTCCAATCCGCTCGCCATTTCCATCCCCGTGCAAAAGCAGATCGCCGCGCTCGATCCCGACCTGCCCGTCTCGGACGTAATGACCATGGACCAGATCATCGGCCAATCCGTGGGCAGCGCCAGCCTGAGCGCCACGCTCGTTCTGGCTTTCGCCGTCCTCTCGCTGCTGCTTGCTTCGGTCGGGCTCTACGGCGTGCTCTCCTATCTCACCACCCAACGGATGACGGAGATCGGCGTCCGCATTGCGCTGGGCGCGCAACGCGAGCAGGTGCTGCGGCTCATGCTGGCCGATGGCCTGCGGCCCGCGCTTCTCGGATTGGTTCTTGGACTGGCGGGCAGCGCCGCGACGGTGCGTTTCATTCGCTCCGTGCTCTATGAGACGCAGCCTCTCGATCCGGCAGTTTTCGCAACTGTCGCCGCCACGTTGTTGTTTGTCGCTGTGCTGGCCTGCCTGGCGCCTGCCTGGCGCGCTTCGCGCCTCGACCCCATGCAGGCATTGAGAACCGAATAGAAAAGGCGCGGCAGAAACCCCTCCGCGCCGTGTCGTAGCAACCAACCCGGGTGCCCCACCCTTCGCCGATTCGCGAACAAGCGAATCGGTTGCAGCGGCTTCGGCAAGGGCACATCAACTGTGGAACCGCTCTAAGGTGGGAAAACCCGCTAACTTGCTAACCTGCTAACTCGCTAACCCGCCATCACCCTACTGCGTAACCGGCTGTGCAGGCAGTGCTCTGGAAGCCTTCAGATGCGGTGCATTGGCGGGCGCGGCTGACTTCGGCGCAGCCGGTGCCGCGTCCGCATTCGGCGCCGGAGGCGCAGCCGGAAACGCGGGTCCCTTCTTGATCCCCAGGTCGCCGTTGTCGGAGCTCAAATAGATTCTCGGCCCTCCCGAGCCGATCTTCCCGCTCACCGTCTTCTCCTCGTCGCCGCTCACTGCCAGGCCGTAGTCCGTTACAATGTCGCCGTTGCGCGTATGTCCATCCACCGTGCCGGAGGCATTCGGAGGCAGCGTGATCTCCACATCGCCTTTATCGTTTCTGGCTTCGATGCTGTACGAGCCTGCCGGTTCCACCGAGATGCGCCCATCGCGGTCCTGCACGTAGCTATCGCCGTAAATCTGGCTCAGGTCTACATCCTTCGCGTGCGTCGTCACGTGCACCGCGCCTTGTGCTTCGGTCACGCGCAGGTCGTCGGAGTCGAGCGTCAGGTCGCCGGGCAGCGACGCCACATCGATCTCGGTGATCGACGTGTGCACCTTCACCGGTCCGGAGACGTTCTCCATGTGCACTTGGCCGAAGATCTCTCCATTGGTCGTGATCCGGCCCTTCACTTCCGAAAGCGTCAGGTCGTTGCAGTCGCCGTCGGCCGTCACGTCGCCCGCAATCTCGTGCGCTGAAAAATCATGCTTGCCGCTCGCGAAGTGCGTCTCCACCGGCCCGGTGATCGAATTCAGATGCATATCCCCGTGCGGTGCGCTCACGGTAATCCCGGAGCCCAGCCCGGCTGCCGTCACGTCGCCCCGGCCCGCGTTCACCGTTAACTTTGCGTTCTTGGGCACCGTCACCGTCAGGTTGAGCCGGCCTCGATTGTTCCCCTCGGATTTCACCAGCACCGCGCTGCCGCTCACCGTCAGGTGTGGCGCCTCCGCACTCCATACGTTGCGGGCGCCGCTGTCGGAATCCGAAAAAGCCACCTCATGGGCCTGCACCTCGATGTTTTGGCCATCGCCCGCCGTCACGCTCACGTCGCCGCGCGGGTTCTCGATATCCACCGTCGCATTGGCGGGAATCTGCGAGTTCAGCACCTGCTGATCGTTATCGTGCTCCGGCAAACCGAAGGAGTTGAAGAAATCGTCGTTGTCGCCCCACCCGTTGACCCACGGTCCCATGTGGTGCCAGCCGCTCGCGCCAAAGCCCAGAAACGCCAGCAGAATCAGGATGCCGACAAAATTGCCGCTGCGCCGCACCGGCGTCTCGCGGCGCATGTCGAGAGCCCACTCGCCCAAAAGAGCCAGCCCCGCGCCGATCAGCAGCACCGGCCACCAGCGCGCGTACCAGTCCCAGAACTCGCTCGCCGCAATATGGCCTGTGAGCACCAGCAGAGCCACAATGCCGATCCCGATCAGAATCAGCGGACCCACCATCGAAGGAACGCGCGGCCCGTAGGCGCCTCCATAGCCCGCCTTCCACGCGTGGCGCTGGGCTCTCCAGGCGTCGCGCTGCGCTCGCCACGCAGCCTTTTGCTGCTCGCGGTAAACCCGCCACTGCGTATTTGGATCGTAAGGCGGTATGCCGCCCGGAGGTGTATTTGGAGGCCTGTTCGGAGGAACGCTGCTCATAGCCGACCTCCTGTGGAACCGCTGCCGAAGTCATTTGTGTGCGACGGAACAATCGAGGAGCCCGGTTGCGCCTGCTGCGCGTTTGAATCGACATTCTGCGAAGGGGTTCCCGGATACGGTGCGCCGGGATAGGGCGGAGGCGGATAGTCTTCCCCGGCCAGGGCCGCACGCTCGGCCAGCAGCAGCACACCGGCCAGAATCAGGTAAAGAGGCCAGCTCCTTCCCCAGCTCAGGATGTGCATCTCCGACAGCAGCGCCATGATGCCCACGAGGAGCAAAAAGGCCGGTCCGCGCAAACGGCGAATCAGAAAATAGCGGTTCATCGGGAACCTCCTTGCGAATCCTGCAATCGCCGGACGATCAGCCACGCGCCCAGCCCGATCAGCATCAGCGGCCAGGCAAACTCAAACACGCGTCCGGAAAACAGATCGAGCTGGCCCAGCAGAAACAGTAGTCCCAGTGCAATCAAAATCACCGCGCCGACCGGCTCCCGGCGTTTCCAGTAAAGCGGAGGCACGGGCGGCACCGGTGGAACCGGCGGCACGCCCGGATTGCCGTAGGCTCCCGGCGGTGCTGTCGTTCCCTGGTAGGGCGTTTGCCACTGGGCCTGCTGATACTGACCCTGTCCAGGTCCTGCCGTGTACTGGCTTGCCGGATTCTGATTCGCTGCGCCCGGACTGGCGGGAGCGGCGCCCGTGCCCGGCTGCCCCGGCTGGTGCGGCCGTCCGCTCAGGTTCAGCCAGTTGCTGATCTCGTTTAACCCCAGCGGATCGGGCAGCGGCTGCCCATCGCGCCGCGCCTTGGCCACGTGATAGGCCTCGAATACCTGATACAGAACCCACGCCGCGATGAACAGACCAAAGATTCCGTAGTGGCTGGCAGTGCTCACCAGCACCGCAAAGATGAAAACATGGATGAGCCCTTTTAGAAACTGCCCGTTGTACATCGCGCCGACGCCGGGGATGATGCCCAGCGCCGCGGCTACTGCCGGATTGGGCACATCGGAAGGCGTACCGGCGAACGGAGGATGCACGCTGTGCCACGACGTCCAGCAGGGCTCGCAGAAGATCTGCCCTCCCGGCGCGTTGCGGATGCAATTGGCGCAAAGCGCCTTGCCGCAGTTCTGGCAGTAGGCGGTCGCCGCCACACCGCTATGATTTACGCAGTCCATACCATGCTCCTTTCCCGTATTGCTGAGCGGAGCCGCCGGAATGCGCGGGCAGTGCTTCAAACGTTAGGGAAGTTTCCAAAAATTCACCGGAAATGACGGGTGCCGGCCAGCTTCCGGGATTGCCCGACTGTTGCGGTGGGTCCACGCGCGAACCCCCGTCTTTATGGGGCAGGCCTTGCCCCGAAGGGTTTTGTTTTGACTCGCCAGGCTGCACTGTTTTGGGCTGCTCGTTGTCGTTCTGGTTCTGATCCTGGCTTTCTTGCGGGGTTCCCCGCAGTTCCCGCATCTTCGATTCCACTTCGTACACGAAGCGCAGATGATCGTAGTAGCGGATGATCGGCACCGACGCCATCGTCAGCTGCCGCTCCATAAACGAACGAATCGCCGTGGGCCGTAGACCAGACAGCCGTAGGTCAGACAGCCGCACGCCGGTGATATTCAGAGTCAACGCGATCGAAAAGAACGCCATCGCCGCGGTCATCATCAGCCGCGGCTCGGCAAAGCGCTGTACGAAGCCCATAAAGCCCGGCCGCTGCCACGCTGGCGTGATTCCCTGCGCAACCGGCAGCATGCTTCCGTCGGCAACCAGCGGCAAAGCCGCTGCGTGGCCCGGTCCGGTATGCGCCAGAATCCTGTCCACCAGCCCCGCGGGTACGTCCGGTTCCGGGGAAAGGAACTCCAGCCACTCACGCCCCCGGCGCGCCTCCTCGAACAGAGCCGTGCAAGCTGGGCAGGCAGCCATGTGCGCGGTAAAAGTGGCCTCGTCGGCGGGCGATAGCAGCCCGTCCAGCGCATCCGCCAAAAGTGTCTCCCACTGCCCGCAGGCCGGAGAGCTGGGAATATGTGTGCGCTCTGCCATATCACATCACCTCCCGTTTATTACGTTCCAGCAGCCGCGCCAGTTCCGCGCGCCCTCTGCTGATGCGGGACTTCACCGTCCCCTCGGGTATGCCCAGCACCTGGGCGATCTCTTTGTAATCCATATCCTGCAAGTCTCTTAAAATCACCGCCTCGCGCAGCTCCACCGAGACCCGCGCCAGCGCTTCCTGCACCATTCGGGCCAGCTCCTTCTGCGCCACCAGTTCGTGCGGCGACCGCCCGCCCGCCACCAGCCGGTCCGTCGGCTTCAGATCCTCCGACCCATCCCATCCCTCATCTAAGGAAGACGTCGCCCGCTGGTTCCGGGTACGGCGAAAGTTGTCCACCAGCAAATTCCGCGTCATGGTGGTGATCCACACCGGAAAGCTGCCGCGCGCCGCGTCGAAACTGGCCAGATTCGAATAGATTTTCAGGAACACGTCCTGCGTGAGGTCTTCGGCGTCTGTGGCGTTGCCTGTAAACCGGTAGCACAGTCCGTAGACACGCCTGTGGTGTGTGCGGACCATCTCGGCCCACGCGCCGGAATCTCCGTTCATGCAGCGGCGGACGACTTGGGACCAATCGGTCTCCAGCTTGCTACCCTCCACGCGCGTTGTCAGAACTCCGGGCGCCGCAGCCCGCGGTCCGGCAGCGCTGCCCGGTTCCGGACCGCCGCCGCGATGAAGGCACCTATCGGAGTTGCGCCGCGCCGCAGGTGCAACCGGCCGCGCCACAGGCGCCCCCACCATGCTCCAGCTTAATGTACCCACGCACTGCATACCGGGTTTAATACGGAGACTGGTCGGGATTGGTTCCAGGAGAGCTTCGGCCGAGTGCGTCTAGCCGATCAGCCCTATTATTTTGAGCTACGCACAACCCGAAATTTAACTTGCAATCTGCAACCTAGCTGTAGAAACATGGCCTCGTACCGATCTTTGTCATTTCTTTGAGGAGGCACACCATGAGAAAGCTTTTGCTCGTCGCAGCCGCGTTCGCTCTCTTCCACGCCGCCGCATCCGCCCAGGACCTCTCGCAGGCAGACCGGGAAAAGGGCGTGCAGTATCTGGAACAAACCCGCGACGCGATCGTCGCCTCGGTGAAGGGTCTTTCCGATGCGCAGTGGAACTTCAAGGCGGGTCCGGACCGCTGGTCGGTCGCGCAGACCCTGGAGCACATCGCGCTCGCCGAAGACATGCTCCTCAAGAACGTCGAATACAACGTGATGAAGGCCGGTCCCGGACCAGCGGGCCGAGACACCGCGAAGATTGATTCCATGGTGCTCGCGATGCTTCCCGACCGCAGCCACAAAGTCCAGGCGCCGCCCGAGCTCGTACCCACCGGCCGCTGGACGCCCGCTGAAACCCTCGATCACTTCCTCCAGAGCCGCGCCAAAACCATCGCCTATCTCGAAAACACGCCGGACCTGCGCGCGCACGCAACCGACAGCCCTCTCGGCCAGCAGCTCGACGGCTACGAGTGGATCCTCTTTCTCGCCGCCCACAGCAAACGCCACACCGAGCAGATCGACGAAGTAAAAGCCGATCTGAACTTCCCCAAGAGCTAGGTCCTGCATCGGAGTCGTACGGATGCTGCCGCCTGTATTTTCTGGGTCACCGGGCGGGCCTGCAGTAACAACAATTCTGACAGGCCCGCTTCAAGACGTTTACGGACGGGCAACTGAAGGATTGCGGCAATGCAGGCGGCACAGGTATCGTCAAGTCATTTCTGTCTGATCAGCGTAGCAGGACCCATGAGGCGAAGAAGCCTCTGAATAAGAACGCGGCCCCAAATGCGACCAGAGTCCACATCTGTAAACGTTTCGGGCTCTCGGGGTACATTTCTGCGTGCAGGCTGAGAACTTCGTACATCCTCCAATTCGCCCCAAAACCCAATAGGCTGATCTTCGCATTCTCGGGTAGTCGCTGGTTTACCTCTTCAGACATCCAACAAATCCATATGTTCGCCGCGATCACAAGGGAGATTGCGACCAAGAAGCAAAACACAAACGTTAGAGCCGAAGCGGAAATCTGAGTAACCTCTGTTGCGATGAATTCTCTTACGATGGCAACTGCTGTCGCAGTAAGCGGCCACTCGGAAATCACCACTTGGTTACTTCCGGATTGCCGACAAACCATCCGCAACCCTGTCAATGAGCGACTCACCCTGAAGTCGTGAGTTGAGCCGGACCCTCTCACGGTTGCCTCACTCCCAGTTCTTCACCTTTGGCCACAGCGCTTGGAGGTTTTCGTGCAGACCTCTGCAGATGAAAACCGGTCCACGCTCATACGGCTCCACATACGGGTTTGCATCCTGGGTAAATTCCTCTACCGAGTCAAACTCGCTTTCGAGGGTACTGCGGCTTTCTCCAAAGACGATCATCACGCTGCCCGTATAGGTGCGTGGCCCCCAGAAGAAGTAGTTCTGGTGTCCGCTGATGGCTTGCGGCACATCCGGCCGGTACACGTTCACCGCGCTCGCGTCGCCATAGTTCCCCGTGTAGATCACGGCCTGTGGGCGCTCTGCCTGCGGCAGCGAGTGCCAGGCAGCGGCCAGCATGTCTGCCTTCTGCCGCCAATCCAGCATATCCGCGAAATATTGTGGCAGCGCTGCCGTGGTTTCCATCTCGGTCTTCGGTGGCTGCACGTGGATCCGCGCCTGGTAGGCAATGATCTGCGCGGGCGGCAACACTGGAAGTATGATGGGCAGCAGAACCGCGATGAACGCAGCGTTCAACGCTATGTACGCCGGTATGAGCCCGCGCCGCAGCCAGGCTCTGCGAAACGCCAGATCCCGGGCCGCCGCGCCCGCGGCAAAATAGAGTGGATAAATGGCCGCCAGGTAATAGTCCTTGGCGTGCAGAATCATCATCAGGGGCAGATACAGCACATAGGTCACACCCAGAAAACGGAGCATCTTTGCCGACCGGCCGAAGAGCAGCCACAAAATGCCGCCAATCCACAACGGAGCCATCAGCGGCCCGAAGACCAGGATCTGGGTCAACAGAAACGGCAGCGGCCCCATGTGCACGTTCTTGCCGTTAATCTGATCGTTGTGCAGCAGCTCGAGTGTTGCCCAGTGGTGCTGCATCTCCCAAAGCAGATTGGGCAGAATCAGCAGGACCAGGAGTGCAAGGCCGATCGGGAACCATTTTGAAGCGAGCAACTTCCGCTGTTTTGTTATCAGCAGCGCCGCCAGCAGACAGGTGAGGAAGAAAACCTCGTTCCACTTATTTTCGAGGCCCAGGCCCGCCGCCACGCCCAGCACCACCCACCACAACGCCACCGCCCGGCCGCTGCGAATCCCGCCATCGGCCAGCCGTGCCAGTTCCATCAGCGCCAGCACTACCGTCATCCAGAAGAGCGGCTCAAAAGTGCTCGTCGAAAAGGTCGCACTGGTGCCCATCGCCATGGGCGCCAGCAGAATCCCCGTCATTGCCAGCGCCTGCGCCCAGCGCGAACCGCCCATCCGCCATGCCAGCAACCCCGTTATCGCTACTTCCGCGGCGCCCGCCAATGAGGCAAAGGTCCGGAACAGCGCCAGCGAATGCAACCCAAACAGCAACTCCGAAATGCGCGCGACCAAAGGAATGACGGGCGGCTGATCCACATACCCCCACGCCAGATGGCGCCCGCAGACAATAAAGTACAGCTCATCGCGGAAGACGTCATAGCCGGCGTTCTGCATCGCGATCTGGGTCAGCGTTGCCAGCGCGTACTTGAGCAAACCAAACCCCGCCGCCAGCCCAATCGCGCTTTTCACAGACTCTGCAGTAAACCCCTGCGGTTCTGCAATTCTCATCTCAGTCGTCACCCGGTTGTGCCTCCA
>JASHVE010000477.1 GCA_030039675.1 Acidobacteriaceae bacterium
AGCGCGGGCGCGTGCTGCAGAACATTGGCGGCATTGCGAATCTTACGGCGATTCCCGCGGGCGCAAGTGCGGATGCGGTAATCGCCTTCGACACCGGGCCGGGCAACATGGTGATCGACTGGCTGGCGCAGGAGTTGTGCGGCAAAGCTTTCGACAGGAACGGAACGCTGGCAGCAAAAGGCTCAGTGCTGAAACCCGTGCTGGCGCAGGCTCTGCGGAATCCGTATTTCAAGCTGACGCCACCGCGGACGGCGGGACGGGAACAGTTTGGCCGGGCTTACGCGGCGGAGTTTCTGACTGCGTGCCGACGGCACAGCAAGAAAAATGAGGATGCGCTGGCGACAGCAACGGCGCTGACGGCGGAGAGCATCGCGGGTGGTTACGAGCGCTTCGTGAGGCCGACGATGCACGGGCGCGGCGTTGACTTCATTGTGTCGGGCGGCGGGGCGCGGAACAGAACCCTGACGAAAATGCTCGCAACGCGGCTGGAGCCGTTCGGATGCGTCTTGCGCGAGATCGATGAGTTCGGCATGCCGGCCGAGGCAAAGGAGGCCGCTGCGTTTGCGCTGCTCGCGTGGACGACGTGGAATCATCTGCCGGGAAATGTGCCGGCTGCGACCGGTGCGAAGCGGCCGGTGGTGCTGGGACAGGTGATGTATGGGTAGGCCTCCTGCTGGTGGCCGGTTGAAAACTGAGGTCTCCCACCCTTTCGCAAAATGCGCGAAAGGATGGGGCACCCAGATTCGTATCCGGTTTACGCCACTTCCGATGCTGTCGTTGCTCGCGATCACATTCACCGGGTTGACTGGATGCAGTTGGCAACAGCGTAGAGATCCCGGCACTGTGGTGTTTCTGATTGAAAGCAGCCCGACAAGCCTTGATCCGCGGGTGGGGACGGATTTCGCGTCAGAGCATATCGATGAGCTGTTGTTCGATGGGCTCGTGGAGAAGGACGCGAGCTTTCATTTTACGCCAGCGCTGGCGGCGAGCTGGGACCAGCCCGACGCGCGGACGGTGGTGTTTAATCTGCGCGATGGGGTGAAGTTCGCGGATGGCAGCGCGCTCACGGCGAGGGACGTGGTGTGGACCATTGAGTCGATGCGCAATGGTGTGGTGATTTCGCCCAAGGCGGCGGCCTACGGTTCCGTTGCTTCGGTAGAAGCCCGCGACCCGTTGACGGTGGTGTTTCACCTCAAGCACGCGGATAATTTTTTGCTGACCAATCTCTCGACGGGCGCGATCGGGATTGTGCCCTACGGCAGCGGAAGGGATTTCTGGCGGCATCCGGTGGGGTCGGGGCCGTTCCGGTTTGTGAGCCAGCGGATCGACCAGAATGTGGTCGTGGAGCGGAATCCGGAGAGCTGGTCGACTGAGCCAAAGATCGAGCGGGTGCGGTTTGCAGTGGTGCCGGACGCGATCACTCAATCGCTGGAGCTCGAAAAAGGGTCGGCCGATGTGGAGGTCAATTCCCTGCCCATGGATGCGCTGCCGGTGCTGGCGAACCGGACAAATCTCGTCGTCCAGGACACAGCGGGAACGGAGGTTCAGTACCTTACGTTCAATACCCGTGACCCGATTTTGCGCGATGTGCGGGTGCGGCAGGCGATTGCGTTTGCCATCGACCGGCGGCTGATCATCCGTACGCTGCTGCGCGGCCATGCGCAGCCGGCGCGGAGTTTGCTGCCGGAGAACCACTGGGCGTGGACAGGCGACGTGGCGCGGTACGATTACGATCCTGCGCGGGCTGAGCAGTTGCTGGATGCGGCCGGCTACCGGCGCGGCGCGAACGGAGTTCGCTTTCATCTGACGATGAAGACGAGCACCGACGAAAGAATACGGTTGCTGGCCGCGGTGCTGCAGCAGGAATTGGCGCGAGTGGGCATTGTGTTGGATCTGCGGAGCAACGAGTTTGCCACCTTTTACGCCGATGTGACGCGCGGCGCCTTCCAGATGTACTCGTTGTGGTGGATCGGCGGCAACGAGCAGCCGGATATCTTCAGCTACGTCTTCTCAGCGGCGCGCTTTCCTCCGAAGGGCGCCAATCGCGGGTACTACGCCAACCCGCAGCTCGATGGGCTGTTGGACGACGCAGCCGAAACCAGCGATATGGACCGGCGCCGCACCGACTACGTGGAAGTGCAACAGATCCTCGCGCGCGATCTGCCATCCATCAATCTTTGGTATCTCGATACCGTGATGGTGCACAGCCGGCGGCTGACGAATGTCACGCCTTCACCGTCGGGACGATATACGTTTCTGGAAACGGCAGAGTTGAAACAGTGATTGTGGCGGGATGAACAGCCGTTTTGAGAATAGCTTGCTGCGAATAAATCACCCGTTGGGATATCCGCAACAGTTAGTTGGGTTTCCATTTTCACCGCCGTTCCTGCCCTGAATACGAGATTTCGCGCGTCTTTCGACCTTTTGGCGTCCTATTTCGTCTACCGGAATAGAAAAAGCGAGGTTAGGGAGACACGGTGCGCATCAGGCCGCGAAGAAAGGGAATATGAAGAGGAACACTACAGCGTGCAGGGCGCTGGGGATGATGGCGCTGGGGCTGGTGGCGCTGGCGCCGGCCGCGCCCTTGGCGAGCGCGCAGGCCGCTGCATCGCGTTTTTTGGGAACCATTAGCGCAATCAGCGGAACCACACTCACGGTGAAGCCGACGCAAGGCGATGCGCGGCAGGTCGAAGTGCCCTCGACGGCGCAACTAGAGCGCATCGAACCGGGACAGACCAATCTGAGCGCGGCCGTGCCCATGCAGTTCAGCGATCTGGCCGTGGGCGACCGCGTGCTGGTCAATCTCGACCCGAACTCCACGGGAGCAGCGCCGCAGGCGCTGCGCGTGGTAGCCATCAAGCAGGCGGACGTTGCCAAAAAGCAACAGCAGGAGATGGAAGACTGGCAGCGGAATGGGGTAGATGGGCTGGTGAAAAGCGTGGATACGGCCAGCGGGACGGTCGTTTTGACGCGACGTGTAGCCGGCGTGCAGAAGACCATCACAATCCGCATCACACCTTCGACGACGTTGAAGCGCTATGCGCCCGGCTCGGTGCGGTTCAACGAGGCGCAGACAGCGCCGATCACGGCGATTGAAGCGGGCGATCAGTTGCGGGCGCGGGGCACAAAAAGCGCGGACGAGTCGGAACTGACCGCGGTCGAGGTGATTTCGGGAAGCTTCCGCAACATTTCGGGCACAGTGGTATCGACCGATCCTGCAAGCTCGACGCTGGTAGTAAAAGATCTGGCGACAAAGAAGCCGGTGACTGTTCAGATTGGTACGGAGACCGAAATGCGGCGGCTGGACGACCGGACGGCGCAGTTTCTGGCCGCGCGACTAAAGGGCAACGCCGGGGGTGGAAACAACGGCGGCGGACACAGGAGCGATGCCGGAGGAAATGGCACCGGCGCACCGGCAGGGCCGCCGCACGGCGGAGGGCTGGAGCAGGTGCTCGACCGTGCGAAGCCGATCGAGGTAGAGGATCTGCAGAAGGGCGAAGCCGTCATGCTGGTTTCAACGCAGGGCGCATCGGATGTGACGGCCATCAAGCTGTTGGCGGGAGTTGAGCCGCTGCTTGAGGCTCCAGCCAGTCAGGATCTGCTCTCCAACTGGAGCATGGGCTCTGGCGGGGCAGAGGAAGCCGCCGCCCAGTAGGCACACAACCGAATCGATTGGAAAGAATTGAGGGGAGACGTGTATTCGCGACTGCACTGTTTACTACATTTCATTCTTGTTTTGACGCTTCTTGTTGCCGGGTCCCTGATGGCGCAGGGGCAAAGTGCGGGTTCGTCTGTTGCGGCGGCGGGCGTGGGCCAGTCGCAGACAGCAGGCACAGGTGTACTGCGCGGCCACATCACTGATCCCAGCGGAGCGCTGATTCCAGGCACGCAGATTTCGGTGACCACAGCTAAGGGAGCCCCCGTGGGGAAAGCAACCGCAGACGCAGCGGGCGGCTACCAGGTGCGCGGGTTGGCTGCGGGAAGCTATGTGGTTCAGGCGACGTATGAGGGCTTTGCACCGTTCGTTTCCTCGCCTATTTCGCTGAATCCCGGACAAGTGAAGATCGTCGACATTAAGATGGCTATTGAAGCCGAGCAGCAGCAGGTGGTGGTGCAGGACGAAGGCGCGCCGCAAGTAAGCGTCGAAGCCGGTGATAACGCCAGTGCGATTGTCATCAAAGGCAAGGATCTGGACGCACTCTCTGACGACCCGGATGAGCTTTCGAACGAACTTACCGCGCTCGCCGGGCCGGCGGCGGGTCCGAATGGCGGGCAGATTTACATTGACGGATTCACCGCCGGCGAACTGCCGCCCAAGTCGGCCATCCGCGAGATTCGCATCAACCAGAATCCTTTTTCGGCGGAGTTTGACAAGCTTGGCTACGGGCGCATCGAGATTCTGACCAAGCCCGGCACCGATAAGCTGCACGGCCGCGCATTTGTGCAGGGAAACGACGACGTATTCAATACTGCGAACCCGTTTACCTCAGTGCTGCCTGCGTATCACAGCGTGCAGTACAATGGCACCGTCAGCGGTCCCATCTCGAAAAACGCGTCCTACTTCTTCAGCGCCGAGCAGCGCAATAACCAGAACGACAGCGTTTACACAGCAACGACTGCGGTTTTGAATGCCGGAGTGTATGCACAGGGAATTCTCTCCGGCAGCGTATTCAGTCCCACTACGCACACCAATATCTCGCCGCGCATCGACATCCAGTTGGGACAGAAGAACACGCTGACGTTGCGCTATGGGTTCTTTCGCAATCAGGCGACCAACAGCTTTGGCGGAGGCGGCTTTGGCTTCGGCGGGTCGGGCGGCAGCTCGGTTTCACTGCCCACGGTGGCCACAGATTCGGATACCATCGAACATACGTTCCAATTGAGCGATTCGGAGGTGATCAACGACCGGATCGTAAACGAAACGCGCTTCCAGTATCTGCGCGATCTTTCGACGGTAACGCCCTTAAGCAGCGAGCCGAATATCTCTGTACCCGGATATTTTGTGAGTGGCGGTTCGACAAGCCAGACGGAGCACGATCATACTGACCGCTTCGAGTTGCAGAACCTGACCACGATGACGGCAGGGGCGCACGCCATCAAGTTCGGTACTCGCCTGCGCGACAGCCACGACACCAATACGACGAATACGTATTTCAACGGCAGTTACAACTTTGACTCAGTGGCCGACTACGTAGGCGCCCTGAATCTTTTGAACGGCATTCCCTGCCCGGTCACGAATCCGCCCACAGCGTGCGCGCCCAATAAGCTCATTTATTACACAGGGAATGAGTACGCGCTGGGCAATGTGTTTGACGCGGCGCTGTTTCTGCAGGACGACTGGAAGAAGAGCAAAAACCTGACACTCTCCGGCGGAATACGGTGGGAATCGCAGAATCACATTTCCGACCATGACGACTGGGGTCCGCGGGTGGCCTTCGCCTATGCGCTTGACGGGCACAAGAGAGGCGGCACCGCAAAGACCGTTTTGCGCGGCGGCTATGGCTTCTTCTTCGATCGCCTGAGCATCGGCACGCTGATGTCAGCCGAGCGCTATAACGGCAAGCCGGGCAGCCAGGAACAGATTGTGATCAACAATCCCACCTGCTTTAATCCCACGAGCTTGAGCGCCGCATTGGCCCAGCCCGGCACCAACTGCTCCGGAGGCACAGCAGCACCGCAGATCGACACGATTGCGCGGAGTTATCGCTCTCCCACGCACGAACAGCTGGGCCTCAGCCTGGAACGGCAATTAACGAAGACCGCAACACTCACCGCCACTTATCTCCACACGCTAGGCGTCCACCAGGTGGCGACGATCGACGCCAACGCTTACCTGCCCGAGCCCGGAACCTTTCCTCCGGTCTACAACGCCACGACCGGTCCAACCCCAGGCGTGCGCCCCAATCCTGCGTTCGGCCCCATCGATGAGACGCTTCCTGAGGCAATCTACAAGCAGGATCAAGTGATTCTGAGCATGAATGCGCGTTTTACTCCACGCTTAAGCTTGACCGGATACTACAACCTGAATTGGGCTCACTCCGACACGGGCACAGCCTCGAACTCGTACGACATCAGCCAGGACTACGGACGCGCCACTTTCATCTCGCGGAATCAGGCCTTTCTGATGGGTAACTACACGGGGCCATGGGGGCTCACCTTCAATCCGTTTCTGATTGCTCAGTCGGGCCGTCCCTTTGACATTGCCACTGCCAGCGATTTCACCGGAGACAATTTCATCGGGCAGGACCGGCCGTCGTACGCATTGCCATCTGACAATCCAGCCGACGTGGTAGCGACAGCGTACGGGACATTCAACGTTAATCCGGAGCCGGGCGAGGCGATCATTCCAGCCAATCTGGGCAACGGCCCGGCAGCGGTGGCTGTGAATCTGCGCGTGACGCGCGCCTTCGGGCTCGGCCCCGAGCTTAGTTCTGGAGGCTCCGGCGGCCCGCAGCCCGGTGGGGGAGGCGGCCACGGAGGCCGCGGAGGCTTCGGCGGGATGGGTGGCCCCTTCGGTGGCGGGGGCGGGGGCCGCGGAGGCCCGTTCGGTGGAGGCGCGAGCACTGGGCGCAAATATACACTCTCGTTCAGCGCGCAGGCGTTGAACTTGTTCAACGATATCGACCTCGGCACACCGAACGGAACGCTGACCACGGGTGCAGGCGCCTCGCGATTCGGCCAGTCGACGAATTTGGCAGGCGGAATCTTTTCCTCGGGTGCGGCGGCGCGGCGCATCTTTATCCAGGCAGCATTCCAGTTTTGACGACTAGAGCATTTTCGGAATACATATGGACTTTTTGAGAGCAGTGAAAAGTGGCTTTTTCCTGATGAAAAAGCCACTTGAGTTCATGCTTTCGGTCTACAGTAATTCCGAAAATGCTATAACACGCAGGGAAGATCGAGAGGCCGGAGCTTCAAGGCTTCGGCCTTTTTGTGTGTGAACTATCGAACTGTATGCGAGTGGAAGATGTCGCGATAGAGAGCTTCCCAATCGTTCGCGCGCGCGCCGATCGAGAAGTTCTGCTCGATGCGCAGACGAGCGGCGTGACCCCGCGCGGACCGTGTTTCGATCGATTGCAGCATGAGCGCACGCATGGCGTCGGCCAGGCGTTCCGCATTTTGCGCCGGCACGAGAACACCCGCGTCGGCAATCAGCTCGACGACCCCACCCACATCCGTCGCAACGACTGGCCTCTCCATCGCCATGGCTTCAGCGAGCACCAGCGGCATTCCTTCCCAGGCAGAGCTCAGCACAAATGCGTCAGCGGCATCGAGTAGAGCCGGAAGATCGCGGCGCAGACCGAGCCATTGCAGCGCACCGTCGAGCTGAAGTTCGGATGCGAGAGACTGGAGGGCGGCGAGCTGGCTTGCAGTTCCCGGACCCGCGATCCAAAGCTGCGCGTGGGGCTGCAAGGCGCGGAGCTTGGCGAAAGCGCGCAGCAGGTTCGGATAGTCTTTCGCAGGTGTGAGGCGGCCGGCGGCAAGCCAAATGAAGTCAGCACCCGCGGCGAGGGTGGCGCGGGTCGCCGCTCGGCGCACAGGATCGTGAGCATATGTCGCGAGATCGATGGCGTTGGGCATCACGGTGCACTTGCTCGCGGGCACTGCGTGGAGCGCGATGAACCGGCTGGCGGCAGCCTGGCTGACGGCTATGGTGCGGCGGCTAAGGGGGTCAGTGAGCCGGTATGCCAGCATGCGAAGGCTTCCGCCTTCATACACGTTGTGAATTGTGGAGACAATTTTCGCCGTAGGAACGAATGGCCCGAGCAGGCGCGCACAGATATTCGCGTGAAAGCCGTGACTGTGGATGAGGTCAGGACGAAGATCGCGAAGATAGCGGCGCGCGCAGATGAGCGCGGAGAGAACACTCAGCGGATCTTTGCGCATGTCGAGGCGAAAGACAGGGAGCGTTGTCGGCCACTCTTCGGCGAGGCGAGGACGCA
>JASHVE010000478.1 GCA_030039675.1 Acidobacteriaceae bacterium
CATCCTCGATCCAGTAGTGAGGACGCGGCGATGGCACGATGAGCGTCTCGAAGTTGAGCCGCGTTAGCACGCCATCGCCCAGAATCACGACATTCGAGCCGGGGCGGATGAGGTCGCTCGCCGGAGCCACCAGCATCTGATAAAGCGCGCGGCCATCCTCGTTCGAGGATGCGAGCACATCGTCCGGCCCGAGCAGCGCATTCTGGTAGCGTTCGACAACCGCGGTGATCTCACCCTTCGCAGGCAACGGGAACAACCGGGTCTGGCGCGGCGTCACTGCCCATAGATACGACTGCGCATGCCCAAGCCAATAGAAGAGAAGCGTGGCGTCTGCCTTTCGCGCGATTTCCGTAGCGTGCAGCGCCGCAGGCTGCACCGGCACGTCCAGCCCCAGGCCCTGCGCAAGCGTGCGCGCGCGGCTATGATCGGCTACTGCCAGCGCCTGATCCGCTTTACCCTGCGCCACCAGCATGTGGATGTAGTCGTCATAAATCGGAGTGGCGTTCGCCAGGAAGGGAAGTTTGGAGTCCTCGTTTTTGAGCTGTTCGCGCGCCTTCTCGAAGGTCAGCAGCGCCGTCTGGTACATGCGATCCGCAGACGCCGCATCTCCGCGGCCCTCGTAGAGTTTTGCCAACTCGTGCTCCGCACCGAGACGCATCGAGATCTGGCTCTCGGGATCGGCATCGACCGTGCGAAAGGCAGTCTCAGCCTGCTGATCCTCATGGCGTGCCGCTGCGATCTCTCCTCGCGCAAGCGTCACATCCAGCTCATCGAGGCGATTTTCCGTAGTGCGTATCAGAGGCGCAAGCTGTTGGAGATACGCATTCGCTTCGTCCAGCTTCCCAATTTCGATGAAAAGGTAAGCCAAATCTTCCAGAGAATTGATGATGTCTTCTTGGCTTCCGATCTGCGTTGCTAACGCGAGAGCCTGGCTATAGGACTCGGTTGCACGGCCCAGATCGCCGCTATCTTGATAGACGTACCCGGCATTCGTAGCCCATTTCGTTTCATCGCGAATATTTCCTAGCCCCGCCGCTCGTTTCTGCGCTTCGAGTGACAATTTTTGCGCACGTTCCGCATCTCCCAATTCAAAATAACCCCATCCGAGGTTGCCTTGAGCATTTTGCGCAAGATCCTCCGCCCCGAGTTCGATAGCAATTCGATACGCGTCTTCGGACCGATCCACCGCTTCGTCATAGCGCTCGCTTTGAAGCGAGACCACTCCTAAATTTAAAAAAGCGGTCGCCTCGAGGAGCCGATCATGATGGGCGCGGGCGAAGGAAAGGCTGTCGAGAAAAAACTGCTGCGCGGTTGCGAGCTGTCCATGTGCCATCGCTAGCACACCACGTGCCCTGAGCACGCCACCACAGGCGTTATAGGCTCCGCCCGAACAAAAGCGCTCGGCCTGCGAAAACCGCTCATTTGCCTCTGGAAATCGCTGTATGCGAGTTAGGGCTACACCTTCGAGCGTTCGCTCGTGAATTATTTCCTCAGTATCCTCTGAGCCGGAAGGCCACAATCGTAGGACGCGGAGTGCATCCTCATTCATGCCGCGTCTCAGCAAAACCTCAGCTTCCAGCAACCGGAATCTCGACGCCCACTCTGGTTGTTGAACCTGGAATTGCCTATACCCCTGTTCTGCTTCCTGTTGGCTCGCTTCGAGATAGCCGCGCAGGAAAAGCTGTCTGGCGTGGTCATACTCAGCTTCAGCGTTGACTCGGCGCGTATCTTCCAGCGGAATCGCCAGTAATAAAAGGACGATCATCAACGCATAGCAAAGATATTGGTGTCGGAGACTGTGCCAAAAGCCGCCAGACCTAGCCATAATGTCAGCTTTCAGTCTTGTATTGTCGAACCCATCCGGTCGGTCGAGCTCAGCGGTTTCACAGTTGCCGTATCCCGAAGCCACTGCTGCAAAGTGGCATTTTCCTCAAGGAAATGCCACCTTCCGCAGCTTCGGCAAGTGCACATCAACTGTGGAACCGCTCTAAATCCTCTACCATTCGCAAGCTAAATGGCGTGGGCACTCTGGAATTGAGTCGGAGCTCTCGTCATTGACGCGGACTCGCGACTGCGGCGGTGGATTGAGGTTAAATCAGCTCCTCGAATATACGGTTCGGGAAGCGGAGTTCTGCCACGCCAAGATCAGAACAACGGCGTTGCGCTATGGGTAAGTTCCACCGTTGGTGACCGGGTTGCTGACCATCGCCGTCCCCCCGCCGATGCAACCCATGTCCAGCTCGATCATCTTCAGATCGAAAAGAGTCTTCTTCCAAGTGCGCTTTTGCTTGTCATAGTCCGAGTGCTCGATCTTCAACGTCGCCAGGTGAATCTTCCCGAAGTCCGGTACGTCGATCACGTTTCGATAGCATCGGCAAAAACGCGGGCACTCGATTCTCTCGACAAGAGAGCACTCGATCGTCTCCTGCTCCTCTGACGTGGACGGGGTAGCACTGTAGCGCTTCAGTAAGTCCGCTGAAACTCCTTCGCTCCCGCGCAGCAATTCGAATTGCTCCTTGAGCCGGCCGAGAAAACCGGGATGCTGTGTATAGGGACCATCGTTCTCAGGTTTGGTGAAGTGGAAGGGATGATCGTGATGCAGATGGACCTCGACCGGGTGGCCGGCGATGCGCAGGTTCTCAAAGCGCGTGCCCAGAAAATGGACTCTCGGCACATAACCCTCTCGCGGATGGTGCGTGGCGATCTGCCCGATGACGCGATCCGCCGTCACCACCTCCAGCACATTCAGCCCCTCGACGACAGAGGTGACCAGTGTATTCCAGCCCTTTTCAGGCTTCTTGCTGTTGGGATTGCCGGCTACCTGCGTATAAGCCCTGTCGAAGGCAATAACGCCCTCCAGGCGGTAAGGCTCCGCGTGCTCGGATAAATATCCGCCCCGCTCGGAGAGTTTCGCATTCGTTTGCGGCTTGATCTCCTGAGGCAGCGGGTGATAAAGGTCACCCTTCAGAACGGTGGCTTCCGCATGGTAGGTGTGGTTTCTTTCAAATCCGGGCTGCTCATCGGCCATGTGCGATTGCCTCTGCTTTCTCAAGAAGCCCCGGCCGGTGAAAGCCCGTTGCCTCTATTCATCGAAGTGAACATCTAGGATGCGGCGGTCAACTTCCGTTTCGCCGCCCTGGGGAGTTATGCCGGATGTGACCAGTGTATACGAACCCTGCCGCAACCCCGCACCGGGAATCACAAGTGAAAACATGCCGGCTCCCACAGCCGACGGGTTCGCCGCCGCCGCTGTGTGCCTCCAGAACCGTTTCCCCTGCGGATCGTTCAATTCGAATGCGTAGCTTGTATAGCCATTCGTCTGCGGGATCTCGATCAGGACCCCGGCGCCCTGCGTCTTGTCAGCAGGCACATCCAGATGTGCATCGCCCCGGGTGCCTGTGTGGAAGCTCACCCAGGGAACCAGCCGCGGCTCGGTCGAGGCCGACCGCAGGCTTGGGATCGTGGCCAGGTTCTGGTAGGCGATCACCGCCACCAGCGCAGCAAATGTGGGCACGGCAAATGCCGGCCGCAGCCACGCGAACCAATCTCTGTCCTGGCGCTCCGGCTTAGCCGTTCCGCGTAGTTGCGGCGCAGAAGAAGGACCTGCGAGCTCGGGCAGTTGAACTTTGGCTTCGTCCACAAAGAGTGCCCCGGCGCGAAGATCGAGCGAGCATTCCGGACAATCGAACATGTGTTCTTCGAACTCCTCGCGGAGTTCCTGCGTGAGCTCGTCCAGCAAATACCGTTCAACCGCCATCTGCTCTACCGCTGTGTCGTGGTTCATCGCTCTGCCTCCCGGGTGCCCGTGAAGCATCGGGCCCGCTCATCTCTTTCTTTCAACTTATGGCACTCCCTACGCACTTCCTGAGTAAACGCTAACGCCTACTCTCTTCATGTATTCAGCCTTAAAAGCCTGTTTGGCGCGATGAAGAAGAACTCGCAAATACTCCCTGTCCACGCCGCGCTCGCGGCACACTTCGTCTCTGTCCCGCTCGTCAAGAAAAACAGCCTTTAGCAGCGAGCGGTCCCGTTCCGGCATATCGAGAAGGATCTCCCGGACCTTTGCTTTCAACTGCCGCGCGACGACGATTCCCAGAGTGTCTACGCCCGTTGCCGGCAGTTCCGGCTGGCCCTCGTCATCGAGCGACTGGCTGCGCGACGACGAGCGGTAGTGCTCGAACAACACGTTGTTGCAAACCGTGTTGACAAACGCGCCCAGGCGCTCCGGATGGCGCAGCGCGCCCTCCTTGCCCAGGGAGGTAAGCACTCGCGCAAAGGTTTCCTGACGTACATCTTCGATTGCCTGTGGGGACTGGAGACGCGACCGCAGTTTCAGATGGAGCAGCTCAGTGAAATAAGCAACAAAATGCTCCTGCGTGCGGGCATCGCCCGCGCGGAGGTTTTCGATGTACTCTGCGTCGAAGTCACGAAATTGCAATGCTTTCTCCGTAATTCTTGGAGAACGCAAGTATAACATTGCGCCACTTTGCACAACGCGCGCCCCTTTGGAGCCTTGTCCCCGCGTAGACGCATAGTTGCGGCACTTGCTGGTTGAATTCGTTTCTCGTTGCGCTATCGGATTCATGGAACCAGCCTCGCACGCGTGAGATGGGGCATCGCGTTCCCATGGGCCCTCGTTGCGCCCCTCGTGATGCTTCGATTGCGGCTGCCTGTCATCACACATCTCCTTCGCCGGAATCGAAGCCGGCGAGAGCCAGCTGGGGCTTACCCGTAAGCTTCTCTAGCAGGCAGGCCGCACCGGACAAGGCCTGCCAGTAGAGAAGCAATCCAATCGAGCCGCTGCTGAGCCAGATGGACAGAGGAAGAGAGAACCAGAGGCAATAAAAGCGGTGGGCAACGTTCCGCCATGCGTTCCGCGCAATCGCGCCATCGAACGGCGGGTTCCCACCCCGAATACAAAGGTGCGTTTCACGCCGGTAGCCCGAATCCGGCGCCGGCCGGAATTGGCCGATCACCCGGTAGAGCGTTCCAATTTGTGTGAAGAGGTCCGGCACCGCATCACCTTCTGGGTCCATAGTGCGAAGGGCGGGGCCGGCGTTTCATCGGGCATCAAGAATCTTCCAAGGGCAGACGCAGCCGCTCAAAAAAATGCCATAATCTCAACGCCATGAGGCGCACAGCCGAATCCGGTGCATGGGTTCGCAATGCCCGCGGCTGGATGCGGCGGGAGTGCACTGCGCTCACGCTTTTTGCCATGCTGGCTGCCGCACCAGGCAACGCGCTTCTGGCGCAATCGGAGGGTCAGGTGCAAGCTCCCAACTCCTCTGCATTCCGCGTCATACAAGGCCGCATCCTCGAGATCGCCGGCGATCGCATCAGCGTAAAAACACCGGATGGCTATCCCGGCGGGCCGGGAATTCATGCCCATTTTGTAACCGCCGGCCCTACGTTCGAGGTGGACATTGCGCACAGCCGCGTTTTGCTGCCGGACGGCAAGCAGGCCGATGCGCGGCCGCTTCAGGTTGGCGACCGGGTCGTCGTGCTGCTGCGCGAACCGGAGGCCGAATCGGGCGCATCAGCCGCTCCGCCCACTGACAAACCGCTCTATCATGCGCTGATTATCGAGCGCACCGCGATGAGCGATCGCATGGTCACCCATTAGACACGGCCTGCTGCGTCGATTTCTTCTTGCGTCGGTGTCTTCGCGTGCTTCACGCCTCATGCCCGCTGGGTGCGTGCTCCACAGGCGTCTCAACACCCTGCGCTTCGAGTTCTTCCTCGGCGTGCTCGCTTTCCACCGTGACCTTGCGCAGGCTCACGTGCTCGAACTGCGCCCACACCAGTCCCAGAGGGACGATGCTCAGCGATGTCACCACCAGCTGCATCGCCCCGCATGCCATCGCAGCCTCCGCCGACGCGCCCAGCACGGCTACAACCGCCACGGCCACCAGGCCAATCTGCGAGAACCACCCGATCACCGGAAGCTGGACAATGCTCGCTCCACCGCTGGCAATCATCAGCAGCACGCATTTGGGCAGTGTGATCGCCGTCAGTGCCGGGCTTGCGACAAAGGCTCTGCACACCTCAAAGTAGGCAAGCGCGATGAGCGCCCACATCACCAGCGAAAGCGATGCCGTCGCGGCAAAGTCAGCGAACGACCGCATCGTATCGAGTCCCGAATGAAACGTGCGTACCTTGTGCCCCACACTCTGCGCGAGGCCCTTCGATATCGGATGCAGAACGTGCTCGAAGAATGTCGCCACCGCTCCTCCGGCCAGGCGAACGGCTACCAGAAACAGCGCGCCCGCAACCGTGAGAGCCAGACCTCCAAATCGTGCAATCAGCAGCGCCAGCAGCCGGTGATGCAGCGCCAGGCGCGCCATCCATCCGGAGTGCGCCGTGGCCTTGAGGATCTCGTCGGTCGGCACCCAGATCATCGCGATGGAAAAAATCAGCGCCATCGAGCCGGCGTCCATAAGCCGCTCCACGATGTACACCGCGATCTGCGAGCCCAATGGAAGCCGCGTCTTCTTCGCCACCAGGAACGGCCGTACCGGGTCCGCAACCCTTCCGATCAGCGCGACCGCGGTAAATCCGATTACCTGGGTCCCCAAGAGCGACAGCGGCCCGACCTTCTTGTTATGCCGCAGTAGCAGCGCCCAGCGCACAGAGCGGAAGATGTAGCCCGCATAGATGCACGCCGCGCCCAGCAAAATCTTGCGCCAATCCGTCATCGCCAGCTGCGCGCCGAACACTCTGAAATCGAAATGAATCCTGTGCCGCGCCCACACCACCAGCACGGCCAGCGCCGCCAGCACCACCGACCCCAGAATCCAGTGATTTCTTCTCAAGCCGTCTCCGTTTCACGCCCGCAGTAGGAATGTAGATAAGAGTGTATAAGATGGCTTGTCGCGTGGCGATGAACGAGACATCAACTCGGTGCTCCATGGTTTTCGACTTCCGTCTGTCGAAGGCATGGAAAAGCTGGAATTTCAATGATTCGGCAGATTGAAGGAAGAGCGTTTTGACAGAGATGAACCTCTACTGTCGCGCCGGATCTTCGCCAGTCGCGACAACCGCCCGTTTCGCCTGCGCTTCGCGCGCCAGCACACGCCGGTTGAACTCATGAATGACCCGCGCCACATAAATGCGCGTCTCGCGATAGGGGGGGATCCCATGATACTTGTCCACCGCAGCCGGCCCCGCATTGTAAGCCGCCAGCGCGAGAGCCAGATTGTTGTTATAGCGTGTCAGGAGCGCGTCCAGATAGGCCGACCCGCCGCGCACATTCTCATCCGGTTGAAAGCTGTTTTGCACGCCAAGCTCGGCCGCCGTCTGCGGCATTAGCTGCATTAATCCCTGTGCGCCGGCGCGGCTCACTGCCTGCGCATTGCCATCGCTCTCGGCTTTCACTACGCTGGCCAGCAGGTCTACATCCAGATTGTGCGCACTGCCCGCGGCGGCCAGCATTTCGTGCAGATCGGCCGCGGTGAGCTTCGCCGCCGGTTTCGCCGCAGGCTGCTCCGCCGCTGGCGCAGGCGGATCGGCAATGAAGTCCACCTTGGAGATTTCTTCCGGCGCAAACTCGATGTAGTTATCCTCACCTGCGCTCAGATAGAGCCGCACGCGCCCTTCCACCTGCGCATGGTGATCACACCGCTGCACAAAGCCATTCCGCAGGGTGACGAGTTCACCTGCGTGCGCCGCCATCGGCCATGCGGTCACAGCCGCCAAAAATAGAATCACCGTCTTGCGCGCTTTCGTCGGCACCCATTCAATCCTAACGTGAAGTGGTCACCTGAATCTTTGAAAGCTTCTTCAACGCGGCTTCCAGCACCGCGGCCACGCCATCCGCGTCGTTGGTCGGCGCCTGCTTCCATCCCCGCATCTTCGCCATCGCGCGCAATTCGTGCGACGCATTGCCCATCAGTACCGCTTGCCCAACCCACTCCAGCATACCCACGTCATTCCAGTTGTCACCGATTGCCATCGTCTCTCTGCGATCTACGCCGAGCCGCGCGGCAAGCCGCCCCAACGCCCAGCCCTTGTGTACGCCCGGAGGCAACAGATCCAGAATCGCCAGATCCCGCGCTGGATACTCCGTCCTCACCGACTCGCATTCTCCGGCCCATTTGCTGGTTTTCAACGCCGCCTCCGCGTCGCGCATCCTCGCCACCGTTCCGGCCACCATCCCCTGAATCGGATCGTCGCCATTCGCAAACGCATCTTCTACTGGCTTTACCACTTCGATCGCGTTCCGGTTCGCCTCAACCCACAGCGCAATGCGTCCATGCGCCTGCTCCAGGTCTTCGAGCACCAGTTCGCCGCGCCCCGGCCGGTCAAAGGTAAACAC
>JASHVE010000033.1 GCA_030039675.1 Acidobacteriaceae bacterium
CCCTGCCATGCGCGCCATCGCGCTCACGACTGACACCTCTATTCTGACTGCGATAGGCAACGACTATTCCTATGACAACGTCTTCGCGCGTCAGGTCGAAGCGCTGGGCCAGGCTGGTGATGTTTTTTTGGGCATATCCACCTCCGGCAAAGCAACAAATTTGGTGAAAGCGCTGAAGCTCTGTAAACAGCTCGGCATCTCGACCATCGGCTACATGGGCAACCGGGGAGGCGCTATGGCGCCATTGTGCGACGTGCCCGTCATTGTTCCATCTAGCATCACAATGAATATTCAAGAGTCGCATCTGGTGCTTGAGCACATTTTCTGCATGGCCGCGGAGCGCTTTTATTTTGGCGAGGATTTGGGGATAGTCGTCCCTGCACCGAGTAGATAGTTAGCAATTATCGACGGTGGAGTCGACGCGAGTCCAATTCAATGAAGGAGATGCATGGATTCCTCTGATGCGGATTCGCCGCGACACTTGACGCGGCGCAGCATCCTCAAGCTGCCGTGGCTCTGCTGGTTCACATCGCTCTTCTTCGGCGATTCCCTTGCAGAAGCGTCGCTCCCAGCAGCTTCTACGGGTAGTAGCGCTGCCCCTGTTCTGCTTTCTTCGCGTCGAACCATGAGTCTGAACGGAACCTGGAACCTGACCTACGGGCCTTGCCCCGGAGCCCCGCACGACCTGCCTCAGAAATCTCCTCCGGCAAGTTGGCCCACCATTCCCGCAACCGTGCCGGGAAACGTCGAGTTGGACTTGATCGCCGCCGGCCGCCTTGAGCCTCTGGAAAAAGGCAATCGAGTCTATCAAGCTCTCGACCTCGAATCGTATCAATGGTGGTTTCATCGCACCTTTCAGGCCGCTTCCAGCAATCCAAGCGAAAAAGTGGATTTGATCTTCGACGGCCTCGACTGCTTGGGCACCGTCTGGTTGAACGGCACGCTCGTTGGCCGCGCGGTCAACATGCTCATCCCTCAACGCTTCGATGTCACCTCTCTTCTGTTGTCGGACCAGCCGAATGAGCTACTGGTGCGCATCGACCCGGCGGTTCCGGCTGGACTCGCTACTCCCCGTTCCGATTGGGAGCACGCGGCTCCCGGCCGTTGGGAGTCTCTGCACATTCGCAAGGCTCCTCACATGTATGGATGGGACATCATGCCTCGCATCATCAGTGCCGGAATGTGGCGCGATGTTGGCCTCGAATGGTCCCCACCTGTTTCCCTCTCCAACGTGTACTGGTATACCCGGACCGCGGACGTGGGACACAATCGGGCTGTCGTCTCAGTGAGTTGGGAAACAGTCGGCTCCACTGCAGACAACGGCGACTACCGCCTTGAAATTATGCTTCGCCGTAATGGGCGCACCGCATTTCGCGCCGAAATTGCTGCACTGCAGATCGGCCAATACGATTGCGCTCTCGATCATGTCGATCTCTGGTGGCCCCGCGGCTATGGCGAGCCCGCTCTCTATGAGGGAACCCTCACGCTGTTGAGCCACGACGGCGCAATCCTCGACTGGCATAACACCCGCCTGGGCGTACGCACCGTCGAGCTGGATCGCAGCGACATCGTAACACCGGAAAATCCCGGGAACTTCGGCTTCGTCGTCAACGGCGTCCCCATCTTTGTGAAGGGTACAAACTGGAGCGCCCTCGATGCCTTGCACAGCCGTGATGTCCAACACCTGGACCGCGTATTTCCCATGCTCGTGGAACTGAACTGCAACATGGTCCGCTGCTGGGGTGGCAATGTCTACGCGGAGGATCGTTTCTTCAACCTATGTGACGAATCTGGCATTCTCGTCTGGCAGGACTTCGCGATGGCTTCCGCCGCATATCCGCAGGACGCGGCCTTCCTTGACATGATTCGTCTCGAAGCCGAAGCCATCATCCCGCGACTGCGCAATCATCCTAGTCTTGCCTTGTGGTGCGGCAACAACGAGTGTGACGACGCCTTGGTGTGGGCGCGGACCAATCCTAAGGGTGCACCACCCGTAGATCCTAGCCACGATCACATTAGCCGCGAGGTTCTTCCCGCAGCGTTAAGGCGCCTTGACCCGAATCGACCCTATCTGCCCAGCTCGCCCTATCATAGTCCAGCGGTATTCGCCGCCGGTAACGAAGCGCGCTTGATGCCTGAAGTCCACTTATGGGGCCCTCGCGGATACTTCAAAGCGCCGTTTTATACCGACACGCCCGCCCACTTCGTCAGCGAGATCGGCTATCACGGCTGTCCTTCCATGTCATCGCTGGTCCGGATGTTCGATCCCGAATTCGTCCGTCCGTGGGTCGAGGACCATGAGTGGAACGATCAGTGGCTCACCAAATCTGTTCGTTTTCGTCCTGATTCAAAGTCTACCTTGCGAAGAAATGACCTGATGATCAAGCAGATCACCTCATTCTTCGGTTCGGTTCCGAGCGATCTCGACGAGTTCATTCTTGCATCGCAGATCTGCCAGGCCGAAGCTATCAAGTTCTTCATCGAATTCTGGCGCCAACAGAAGGGACCAAGGCGCGGCATCCTGTGGTGGAACCTGCGCGATGGCTGGCCCATAATCTCGGACGGTCTCGTGGACTTCTACAATATGAAGAAACTCGCCTTTCATTACATTCAGCGCGCGCAACGGGATGTTCAAGTAATTTGCTGCGAAACTGTACAGGGACAACATGCGATTGTTGCAGTCAATGACACATTGCGGCCGGTTCAGGGCCGCGTGGAGGTTCGACCGGTCGGCGGCACGGCGAAACTTCTCGAAACATCATTTGACGTGCAGCCCAATGGCAAATCGAATGTCGGCGCACTGCCACATCCCACACAAGGCGAGATGTGGCAATTGGATTGGTCGACCACCGCGACAGGCTCCTGCACCAGTCACTACCTTGCGACCTCCCGTACAGTGAGCCTCGCGCAATATAAATTGTGGGCGAGAGCGACGGGATTGGACCTTTGAACTACTTCAGAGAGCGTGGCGGATGGCGCTTCTCTGCATTCGACTACGACGGGCGAACGCAGCCCGCCACCCCAGTCTTCTTTGCTTCAGCCAGGACGAAATTGTCAGCCCTACACCTATCAAGGCCAGAGGGTAAAGTCCAAACGCTTCGGTAAACTCCCCCGCAGTAGAAGTACTCGCCGATCAGGCGATTCGAGGACTGCCGGACCTCTCAGCGAATCGCAATCGCGGCGCGTAGAGGGAGGTCCCCCGAGGACGAACCCGCATATATAGTCCGCTCTCCCACACCGGTTACCCAATGACCAACGGATACCGACCAGTACTGCAGGCTGCGCAGCGGTATGTGCAGATTCACAATTCGGAATTGGCCGGGATTGAGGTGAATCCGATCAAACGCCGCCAAGGAGCGGACCGCGAACTGCACGCCTTTGGGTTGTTGACTGGGCGCGCCAATATAGACCTGTGGAACCTCGTCGCTCGCAACCGGGCCGGTGTTCTTGACCTCGAAGCTGATATTGAGCCCGCCGTCGTCAGCCTGCATGACTCTCATTTGCGCATATTTGAAATGCGTGTAGGAAAGACCGTAGCCGAAGGGGAACAAGGGCTGAATGTTCTGCTTGTCAAACCATCGATAGCCCACGTAAATTCCCTCGGAGAAGACGCCGGTGCCGCTGGCATTAGTTCCGAGACGTTCGGGATGGGTAGGATCGGTGGCGGGATAATCGGCCAGCCTCCGCCCCCAGGTGAATGGTAAGCGTCCGGCAGGGCTGACTTTGCCGAGCAAAAGGTTGGCCGTGGCCCAGCCGCCCTCATCGCCAGGCCACCACATCTGCAACACCGCCTTGACCTTGTTCAGCCACGGCAGTGCCATGGGTTGACAGAGGTTGAGCACCACGATGGTGTTCGGATTGACCGAGGCGACGTCTTCGACCAATTTGTTTTGGTCGTCAGACAGACGGAATTCCGGGTCGCCCTGCGCCCAGACAAAGACGATCGCGGTTTTCGCCTCACGGGCTGCATAAATCGCCGCTTGGTAATCGGCGCGCTTCTGTTCCGGTGTGAACCAACTTAACCGAATCTGAATCGGATTACCGGAGGTATCCGGTTCCACTACCAGTGATAACTTGTGTGGGCCAACCGTGAGATTGAGACTCGCACTAACGTTATCCAAGCCGTCGGTGGTGGGCAGCACGCTGCTTTCTCCCGCCTGGGTGATATCCCCGTGAACAAACATTTTGCCGTTGTGGGCGATGACCTTGCCGTCCAGCATCAGTTTTCCGTAAGCGCCGAGAATCTCCATGTGAAGGACGTAGACGCCGGAGGTCGGCATGGTCAAAACCCCTTGCCAGGTTTCGTGGGAGTTCGCCGGCAACGCCTTCCCGTTCGAGAGCGTGAAATCGACATGCGCGTCGGTTCGGCTCGTGCCGTCCGTGGACGTCCTTTCCAGCCCTGGCCGACGATTGTGAGAGAAATACTGGGCCGGAATGGGCGCGCCGGTCAGGTCTTCGGCGACCGCATAGGCGATATGTACACCGGTGAGCCCGGCAGTATCCTTGCGGAGCGCTGCGAAGGTTCCTATCTCCCGCGCAGGCAAGCCTACCGCCTTCTCGCCCTGCTGTCCAACGGCGATCGTCTGTCCTGCTCCCGGACCTATAAGCACGAGAGATTGTAGATCGCTTTTCTTCAGCGGCAATGCACTGTCGTCGTTCTTGAGCAGGACGGCAGCGTCTTCGGAGGTCTGCTCGACGATCGGCGCATTCTCCGCGATAAGCGGCTCCGTGATAGGGCGCTCAGACCGGCGGTTCAAGAGGCCGAATCGATCCATCTCGAAGAGAATGCGTCCGACGGCGCGATCGATGGTGGCTCCGCTGACCTCGCCCGAGCGCACCGCGCTTTTGAGGTGCATGAAATAGGCTTCTCTTGTCCCGGCGACTCCGGGTTCGCCTGGCATCTCAAGATCGAGGCCGTCGTTGATGAATGTAACCGCATGGGTCGCTCCCCAGTCGGAGGTCACAAAGCCTTTGAATCGAAGCTCGTTTTGGAGAATCTGGATGAGGGTATCGGGATTGCCGCAGGCGTATTTGTCATTGACTTCGTTGTACGAGCACATGATCGAGGAAACGCCGGCACGGACCGCGTCCGCGAAGGGCGGGACATAGATTTCGTGCAAGGCCTGCACCTGTACATCCACGTTGTAGGAGCTTCGGAAGCTCGCTGCGCTCGAATCGAAAGCGATGTAATGCTTTGCCTGCGACATGATGCCGAGGCTCTGAATGCCGCGGATTTCGGCAGCCCCAATTTCCCCGGTCAGCAGCGGGTCCTCACCGAAGGTGTTGTATCCGCGCCGAAAGGTGACATCCCGGTCGATATTGATAAAGGGTTCGAGCACCACATCGATGCCGTGAGACTTCGCTTCGCGCGCAATGACCAGCCCGTTCTGCCAGGCGTCACTGGTGCTAAAGGTGGCCGCGAGCCCCATGGTTGCGGTCAGCGCCATCGCTGGCACCCGCGTGAGAACCCCTGGGGGGCCGTCGGAGAACCGCATAGGAGAAATTCCCAATCTTGGGATGCCGGGAAGAAATCCCGCCTGCCCCTGATAGGTGGATGGAGACTCCTGCGCCCCATGCAGCATGGAAATCTTCTCATCGAGAGTCATCTCGTTCAGGAGTTTGTCGACGCGCGCGTTGCCCGTTGCCGCCGGGACGAATTCTTTCTTCTGCGCATGCGCAAAAAGCATACCTGCGATCAAAACCCCGCCGAGGCTGAGCTCAATAAGCATTCTTCCGGCGCCAGTCCTGCGCCTTTCCTCTTGAAAACTAGTTTCGTGCTCCACGGCTATCCTTTCCTGGGTGCACCGTTTTCATCCGAAAGTACATGCCAGGTGCGGCATTCTCACCGTTCAAATGGGCTTGTTGGTCTGTCCTTCGCTCAGTGCACGATGTATGTGATTTCCCGGGAGCCGCCCCCGTGATAGTGCACTGAAATGATCAACGCGTCTCCAATCTTAGCCGTCAATCGCATTTGTGCGAGACCAGATGCGGTGGCGAGGGTGAAGCTGCCGCGGGTCCATGGGGCGCTAGTGGAAAGCTGCATGCTGGTCAGCATCTTTGGTTTGGGAACACGCCCAGGCTGGACTACGAGAAGGTCGACCGAGCGGGCGATCTGCGGTCCCGGGCTGCCGTCCTGACCGCCGTTATTCGCGAGCACCGCTCTTACCGTGTCTACTCGGCCATCCACAATTTCGACCGAGGAGACATGCACCTCCGGAACGGGTTGTCCTCCGCCGGCTTCGGACCAAAATTTGTTGTACGCCAGCGTTGCCCCGGTGGAGGCGGTGCATCTGGGGGACGAATCAACAGGATCATCGAAGCGATTTACCAACTCTCCACCCGGTGCGTCCCATGAGTGCACGATCAGGCCGATGCTGTGGGCGGGCAAGTAGGTGTTCACAAGCTGGCTTGCCAGGAACTGGTTTGGGGGGGCTTTGCAAGTACCCGACTCGTTCCACTCTGTGGCCACGACAGTACTAGCGTGG
>JASHVE010000479.1 GCA_030039675.1 Acidobacteriaceae bacterium
TACACGCATCTTCGTGCAGAGGATTTAGTCCTAAAACTTGATGCTCTCCCATTCGAAAAAAGCGTGCGGCCTCCGACGCCTTAAAAAAGAGGATCAATCGCAAATCGCAAGGATAACGAGAAGCTCGCGATACCGGAATAATTCATGCGAGCGTCGTACGATGAGACTCACACAGTTCACCACGCCGCGTGAATGGCTAACGCCGCGTCGTGCCGAGAGAGTAGTTGCGACGCTCGAGCTCTTCGAGCATCATTTTGGGAAGACGAGCCAGAGTGGGTTACCTCCTGTGGCTTACACCCTATCCCGGCCACAGAACTAGTCGACAGCCAACGCCGTAGCGACCTCGACGCCTGCGGCTTCGGTCTCATCGGCAAATCGGAAATAGCGCAATTTCGGGGTCAGGGAGGAGTAGCCGAAATCCAGGAACGAACTCACACTGCGGTCCTAAACACACGCGACATTAGGCATCGAATCCAGCTATCGAACCGTAATAGGAGTGCTGACCGTGCATATCAGGACCGTCAGCGGTGGACCGAATGGGGGCCACTTCGCTCTCGTGGCATGGGACAAGGGCTTAAAGGCCTCGCCGCTTGGTTTTTTTCAGCCGTCGAACGCCGAACGCGTCGAACCTGGGATCCGCGCTGAGTACAGGTAGGTTGTATTGGATAGCATGCGCCGCAATCATGCGGTCAAACGGATCGGCATGTGTGGCTTCGAAGCGCGCCGCTCGCATCATTGCCTCAGGCTCGAGAGGGACAAGCGTATAACCTAAGCGATCTTGGATGTTTACGATCAGGTCGCTCTCAAATTCCACCGCTTCGGGGAGTTTGCCAAGGCGCACTTTAAGGCTGATTTCATAGATGCATGCCGCGGATATCAGTATCTCGTTGTTGAGGTCAGAGATAAGATTCCTAGCCCACGAATCCATGCGTGCTGAATTGATGGCCGCCCAGAGCACGTAGTGCGTATCGACGAAGAATCTCACTCGCTCTCCCCGCGCCACGCCTTCAGTTCGGCCTCGGGAAGCTCATCGAAATCGGCGGGTAGATCAAAGTTGGGATGATGAAACAAGTCGAAGGTTCGTTTTTTAGCAGGTTTGAGTGCAACGATCAGCGCCACTGGCGTCTTTTTCCGTCCAGTGGTCAGAACGATCTTCTCACCGCGCTGAGCCCTCTTTACCAACTCGGACAGCCTGGTCTTGGCTTCGAACATTGTCGCTTCGGTCATAGCATCTCAAACTGCTAGGAATATGTTAGCTAATCTTGTGGCCATCCGCAATATCTCTCCGGCAAACGGGAGACTGGCCCTTTCGGGCCCGAATTCTGGGCATTCAGAAAGTTGCCGACCACTCGCCAAGAGCGGAGAAATCGAGGTACGATTCTGAAATGATTCTGCCGATGTTTCTCATTGCATTGTCTATGCCGGGGCAAACGTCGCAGTCGATCGCATGCTCGAATTTTCTCGACCAGATTACGGGGGTTCATTCCAATACCGGCGGTCTGAGGATCGCTCTGCGGGTTCATGCCGCAGACGATCACAATAAGGAAAGTCATCTCTGCCAAACGGATTACTCCATCGTGATCGCACAGGGTAACGGCATCTCAACAAAGCGAGATCTGGAGTCGATCGATGACTCGTGGGGCCGATCTGTCAAATTTTGGATTGATGGTTTTGCGCTCCAAGGTCGCAGGCTCATCGCGACGATTGTGGAGCAAGGAGAATTCCTAACTTTTTAGATCGTCGTATATAGCCCCCAATCGGACAAGGTCGAGATATTTGATATCCCTCGGCCATTCATGAAGCAAATTCCGTCCTCGTGTCAGGAGTCGTTTCGAGCAATCGGAATCACTCGGCTTGGCGATCCTGTAGTTGGGTTCAGGAATGGTGAATGCAATCCTTCCACAGATGTGTGGAAGCTGAAGCAGGGTTCAGTAATAAACGGCATACAAACCCCCTCGCGGCCGATTCGCTTGTCTGATCGCTCCGACATCGAACCCATTGAGATTGGAGAAACAACTTCGGCCCAATGATCCCTGCCGTAATACCGGCGAAGGGCAGATTGCCCGGTGCAGAAGAAGACTTGTCAAAGGTTAGCATCGCCCACAAACCGACCGTGACCCCCGTCAGTGAGTGCATCGTCCCTGAAAGCAACAAGTTGAACCAAGGGTCACTTGTCCGATCAAGGCTAACGACTATTCGTCCATGTGCTCACTTCCCAACCATCGGGGGCAATCCGGACGAGAACGCAAGAGAATCCTCTCAGTGCCCATAGGTATCAGCGTGCTGTGCGACCTTACCCCGGAACAGCCAATAGACGATACCGAGATAGAGGAGCGCGAGCATAATGCGGAAGATTCACCAGGCCAAGCCAACACGAAGGGCGTGAGGACCGGCGAGCGCATTTGCTATCGTGATGCTCTCGACTTTCGAATTTGTAGAGGGCAGCAGGACGGGAAAGAGGCCTGCTGCGGCTCCATAGAGCGTCGTTGAAAGATAGGAACACGAGGCAAGGAAAGCTCCCAACTCGGATCGTCTGCGAAGCTCAATACAGACAGACAAAAGACTAATGACTACTGCGACTGGCACGAGGAAAGCAGCCGGATCGACGCGGTAGTTACCATGCAGCATTGCTTGGCATCCTGATCCTGAGAATTCAATGGACGCGCAGAGATCGAGGAAATCTGCGCGGATGCCTGGTCAGAAAAACTAAACTAGTGGCTTGGATATCCCGCCACCAATGTATATTGATTCACCTAATCCAGGACGCGGTCCAGGTGCGTAGCGGTTCATCTCCCTCGGCGAGGTGGCGTTGGGATCGACAATGTGGCCGCCGGGAACCAGCGGCACCGGACCGCGCAGCAGCGGATCGCTGGTGCGCTGCATCCATCTGTCAAGACGCGCGCGCATCTCGGCGAGAGCCGCCTGAGCGCGCGCTTCATTCGCCAGGTTGTTGTGCTCCATTGGATCGAAGACCAGATCGTAGAGCTCTTCGCGGCTGATCAGCGGCTCGGTCTTCCATCCATGGTCAAGCCAGTACGATTTGCTGAGGCCATCGTCGCAGTTGGGCAGGACCGCGGTCGTTCGGCCGTCGAAGTGCCGAACATACTTCCAGCGTTTCGTTCTTACCGAGCGTTTGGGTTCGTAGGCAGCATGGAAGGTGACTTCTGAAAACACCTCGTCGTTGATTTCGTTTTGCTCATCTTTCAGGACCGGTAGAAACGACTTGCCCTCGAACCACGTAGGCTGGTCGATGCCCAGATAGTCGAAGACGGTGGGAAAGACGTCGATATTCGAAAGCATCGCATCGCAAGCCTTGCCGTTCGGAAGCCCGGGTCCACGCAGGATGAGGGAGATGCCTGTGCCGGAGTCGCGCAGATTGCACTTCATCTCAGGGAATGCAATGCCGTGATCGGTGGTGTTGATGACCAGCGTGTGTTCAGCAAGCCCCGAAGCTTCAAGCGCGTCAAGCACCGCGCCCACACCCTGGTCGAGGGCTCGCGCACTGGCGTGAAACCCGGCCATATCTCTGCGGGTTTCCTCGGTGTCCGGAATCGGGGCGGGGGGCTGAATGTAGGCGGGATTGTCAACCGGCTCTGGATACTCGCGATGGGTTTCGAAAAAGCCGACATCGAGAAAAAACGGCTGCGTCGGGCGGCTGCGCAGAAAACGCACTGCGCCAGGTGCAACGTCAGCCGCGTGATTACTGCGATGTGGAAGCATCTCGTCGTATCCGATGGTCTCCGGATCGGCAGCAATATGCTGCAGGCCCGCGAGCACGGTGTGGTAGCCGTTGGCGTGCAGCGGATGAATGATCACCTGCGAGTAGTCGTTGAGGCTCCAGCCAAGATGGGCCAGACCGAGCATTCCATTTTGATGAGGGCACCGCCCGGTGAGCAGCGATGCGCGGCTCGGCGAGCAGGTAGGCGCGGCGGAGTGCATTTGACGGAAGAGAACGCCCTGGTGCGCGAGCCGATCGATATTGGGGGTGGGCACATTGTGACCGTAGGGCTTCAGGTATCGGCCGGAGTCATGGGAGTGAATGTAGAGTATGTTCACCTTGGATGGTGCGGGCTCTGCTTTGGAACCCTTTGTCATCGCCGTTGCCGCTACCAGTGTGGCGGTTCTCTCAAGGAACGTGCGCCGCGAGGTTACACCCAGCGGCTCCGCTTGCTCTGCCATTTGTGTCTCCGGTCTGCCGCACGTCAAAATAAACGTACTTCCGCATTGGGCGGCAGAAGCCAATGAGATCTTCGAACCATGGTTCCCGGTCCTGTGAGGCTGTGGAATTGCCGGCCTCACGGGGGCCGCGATTGAAACAAGCTCTTACTTAGAACTCAACCTTGGCTGCCAATTGGAGCACCCTGGCTGAGGAGCCGCCTGGGCCTGTGACGGCGGTGCTGATGGTGCCGGCTATGGCGGTTCCGATGGTGGCATTGGGCAGGCCGAAGTTTACATAGTTGAAGGTATTGAACGATTCTGCACGAAAGGTGAGTTTATAGCGCTCCGCAATTTTCACGCTGCGGAAAACTCCGAGATCCGCGTCGAAATAGTTCGGACCCTCAAGAATGCCGGTTCCTGAGTTGCCGAAGGTGTACTGCGCTGGTGCCACAAAATCGCTGAGATTGAACCAGTCCTTATAGCTCCGTTGGTTCGAGGGCAGGGTGCCGTTCCCGATCCGGTTGGGGCGTTGATTGCCGCCTCCTGAAGCGTTCGACACGTTTGCCGATAGCAGTGGAGTGAAGCGGCCGCCGCTATAGGCACTCCAGATTCCATTGACGCTCCATCCACCCACTATGTAGGAGACGAAGCCATGGTTGAGAAATCTCTGTTGCGCGCCGAAGGGAAGTTCATAGACGTGATTGAGTGAAAACACGTGCTTGTAGTCATCGGGCGTGGGTCCCCAGTTGCAGGCGATGCACTGATCGTTTTGATAGTTGCTGTTGCCGCCGCCATTGGGATTGCCGGCATCGGAGAGATAGGAGGAGTAAGTGTAGGAAGCGCCGAAGGTAAGGCCGCCGCCGTAGCGCTTCTCCACATGAGCCTGCAGCGACTCGTACTTCGAGCCACCCCAGTCGGTGACATAGGAAATGTTCACGAGGTTGGGATTAATGCTGTAGAAAGGTCGGCGCGGTCCAACCGCACCGGGGCCGGGCTGAGCCTCATTCATATTGACGCTGTTGATCAGGAGCCGGTCGCCGCGCGTCCCGACATAGGTTACGTCGAGCATGATGGTACTGGTTAGCTGACGCTCTACGCCGAGGCTCCATGAGGCGATAAGGTCCGGCTTGAGGTTCTGATTCCAGGCTTCCGGGCTTCCTGTGGAGAGTTGAGCCGCGGTTTCACCGATGGGCGCAGATGGAACCGGCAGCCCCTGGCTCAGGAACTGCGCAGGCACGCTGTTGGTACTGGTGGCGATCACTTGGCTGCTGTAATAGGGCAGGTTCTTGTAGAGCTGGGCCCCGATGGCGTCTTCAAAGACGAACGAGATTCCGGAGCCGGCGCGAATAACAGTCTTTGGATCGAGCGAATAGGCAAGGCCCAGCCGCGGACCAACGGCCGTGTAGTCAAAGTTGACCAGGCTTCTGCTGTTGCCGTTCTGGCCGGCAAGCTCAAGCTGACCGTTAGTCAGATTGAGGTTGGCCCAGTGGTTGCGTTTCTCTACGTAAGGCGCGACCAGATCCCAGCGAATTCCGGCATTTACTGTGAGGCGTTTGGTCACGCGCCAGTCGTCCTGGGCATAGGGCGACAACTGCCAGGCGCGCAAGCCAACCGGCCCGTCAAGATAGGCGCGGCTTGCGGAGTCCATGGCGCCCATGGCGAAGTCGGCCAAGGCTGTCGCCGTGCTCGATGAATTTAGCTGGCTGGTGAACTCGCCGTCGAAGTCGAAGGTTCCACGGTCGGGAAATCCCGAGAAGGCGTTGAAGTAGTGACGAAGCGCGACGATCCCCAGCTTGACGGTGTGCGCGCCACGAATGACGGTGAGTGCAGAGTCTGCCTGCAGGGTGGTTTGCGCGCTGTCTTCCGGGTAGGTCGAGTTGTCTCCGATCTCCGACAGCCCCGACACGGTAAAGGCAGGCATGCCGCCCGATTGCTGGTTGAAGTTGATGCCCGGCATGCCAAGCGCAGCTGCGGTGGCGTAACCGATGCCGAGCGGCGTGATCTGCGCGTGCCAGCGCACAAGGCCAAGATGCGATTCGCTGACCATGGCGCTGTTGATGACTTTCGTATAGCCGATGGTTGCGCCCTGGTTGAACAGTGGCTCTGAGGTTCCGTTGGCGTTGGTCGAAAGATAGGGGCCGATTGGAACGGGGCTGTTCTTGGGCGAGGGGATGGCTCCCGGTACCACAAAGTCGCTCTTGTCGTAGTCGTAGTGCACGAAAAGATTGTCAGAGCCGCGCAGATTTTGATCGATGCGAACGTCGAACTGGTTGGTCGTCTGGGTTTGCGCAGCGTTGTACGTGTAATTGTTGACCGCCGCGTTATCGGTGGGGGCGGGCATGAGCTGCGCGATCATGCCCGCAGCCTTGTCCAGAAGAGTGGGAGTGATCTGATTGTTCGTAAAGGCGACGCGCTGCGTCGTTCCGCCGGTTGTGGTGGTCGAGTACGGATTGTAGATTGTAGACGGGAAGGCGCCGAAGTTGCCCGTCTCGATCATTGCATCTTCTGCCAACGTGGGCACGGTGAATGTGGAAGTTATGGGCTGGGAGGCGCGAATGCCTTCGTAATCGCCGAAGAAAAATGTCCGGTTCTTGCGGATTGGCCCTCCCACAGTCAAGCCGAACTGGTTGCGATGAAAGGCCGGCCGGGGAATGTTGTTAAGGTTGCTGAAGAAGTTGTTAGCGTTGAAGTCGGTGTTGCGGACAAACTCCCACGCGTCTCCGTGAAAGTCGTTGGTGCCGGCCTTGGTTGCAACTTCAGTCACGGTTCCGGCAGCATTGCCATACTCGGCGGAGTAGTTGCTGGTCATCGTGCGGTATTCCTGGATCGAATCAACCACAGGAACAATGACCAGCGTATTCAGCCACAACATGCGGTCAAAGATTCCGTCGACCATGTAGCTGTTGCCCGCGGCTACAGAGCCGTTGACGGAGTAGTTGTCGCCGCCGCGCATGGAGTAGCCGCTGCCGCCGGCGGCCAGGTTGCTGGCTGTTCCAAGATGCGCACCCGGCGTGAGCAGCACCAGGTCGGTAAAGTCGCGGCTGGCAAGCGGAATCGCCAGCATCTGCCGTGGATCGATGAGTCCTGAGACGGTTGAGGTTTGCGTCTGCAGGAGCGGCGGGGCCCCGGTGACGGCGACGGTCTGGGTAGCGGCTCCCACGCTCAACTGAAGATCTACGGTGACCGTGGTGGCCACGGCGAGTTGAATTCCGGTTCGCTGAAGCTGCTCGAACCCGGCCTTGACAACGGTGATCGAGTAGCTTCCGTTGGGAATGGCGGAGGCAACATAGTCTCCGCTTGCGTTGGTCTTCACCACGCGCGTGAATTGTGTTGCCTCATTGATGAGGGTTACTTCCGCCTCCGGCACCACGGCGCCCGTCTGGTCTGTGACCGTACCGGCGATGGTGGCCGAAACCTGCGCGCGGAGGGAGACGGTGAGAGTGAACAGGGCAAGCGCGCAGAATGCAACCGAGCACATCATGCGGTTGAAGAATCGAGTGTTTATGCGTCCAGTTCCAAAGGTGTTCATACGCAGTCCCCTCAACTTGTCATTTATCGAATCTCGATACGAGACCGGTTTGTCGGCGTCAGGTCGGCGGCCGATACCAGGCGAAGAGCTTTGCCTGCAGCTCGCTTGCACGCGAGGCATAGGCCGGCTCCGCAGCCAGGTTATGAAGTTCTTCCGGATCGGTTTTCAGGTTGTAGAGTTCCGCAATGTCGTGCACCCACCAGGTGTACTTCCAGTCGCCATCGCGGATCATGTACTTTGGCTGACGGCTCCGCAGCCCGTATTCAGCAAATACGGGACCATGCTCAGTTCCAGAGTGCGGATCTTTCAGCCACGGCGTCAGGCTGACGCCGTCGTTAGATGCGATCTGCCGTACATCGGCCAGTTCCGTGAGCGTAGCCGAGAGTGATACCAGGCTGACAGGCTTGTCGCATACGCCTGGCTGATTTCCCGGAACGCGAATGAGAAGTGGAACGCCGCACGAACCCTCATAAAACTGGAACTTTTGCCACAGTCCCAGGTCACCCAGCATTTCGCCGTGGTCTGAAGTGTAGCAGACGATCGTGTCGTTCTCAAGATTCAGCTCTTTGAGTAGGCTGAGGATCCTGCCTGCGCAGTCGTCCATCTGCGCCAGGCTGGCATAATAAAAAGCCATGCGTTTGCGTGCCTCCGCCGGATCGCGCAGCTCGGGCGTGGGGCGATTGAGTTCGATCGAATGGACGACCTCGGCCGGCAACTTACTCTTGTCCGCTTTGCCATAACTCGGCGGCAGCTTCATGTCATCGGGATGGAACATGTCGGCAAAGCGTTGCGCGGGCATGAACGGATCATGCGGCTTGAGAAACGAAGAGATGAGAAAGAACGGCTGACCCGTGTTGCCGAAGTTGCGCAAGAAGCGCTCGGACTCACGCGTCACGAAGCCCTCAAACTGGTCCTGCTCTGCGAGCAGAGACACGCGTCCTACCGCGACCGGGCCTTCGCGGTTATCGCGTGTGCGGTGACCTTTCCATGGGTCGCCTTCCTCGCGCCATAGATCGTCAATCTCGGGCAAACCTGCGCCGGAGTTTGCCTGCGCCAGTTCGTCGGCGTAGAGCTGGGTCTTGGGTCCGAGGTATTGCTGCCAGTCGTTGAAGTCCAGCAGATAGTCGAATCCGTGGGTCTGTGCGTCCACAAAGTGCATCTTGCCGATCAGCGCAGTCAGGTATCCAGCGCGATTAAAGTGGTGCGCCATGGTGGCATGTCTGGGGCTGTATGGGGTGGAGTTGTCCTGTGTCTCCAGGTGATGGCTGTAGAGCCCCGTCATGAGAGAGGCGCGGGAAGGCGCGCATACCGGGTTGTTGCAGTAAGCGTTGGAAAATCGCATCGCCTGACCGGCGAGCGCGTCAAGGTGCGGGGTGACTGCGACCGGGTCTCCGCTGGAGCCCATGCAACTGCGTTTGTGCTGGTCAGACATCAGCAGCAGAACATTGGGCTGCTTGCGTGACCCGGCTGCCGTGCTTCCCGGTTGTGGTAACTCATCGGCCCCCGCGCGGGCCGGCGTCTCCAATGCCGCCGACAGAGTAGCGGCCGTTGCGCTTGCCAGAAAACTTCTGCGATCCATCTCGATTTTCCCTCTGGACGGGCTGTTCTGTAGCCCGCAAACGCAATTTGAGCACACTTAAGAAAAGTGGTCGCCGACGGCGAACTCTGTGAAGGTGAAATCACGGTCGAAGGGGGTCGCGTGGAGGAGTTTTGCCGTAAGGCTTTGATTATCAGTCGAAGACGATCGGTTTCTATCAGGGCTTAACACCGTGTAAAGCCGCTCTTCGGAGGTGGAAAGCGCCGTTATTGTCCGCGCCGGTGATGCGTGCTACACTTCGGCCCTATCCCAAGCTGGGCAGTGCAAGGTGAATGACGGATGGCTTTCAGCGCGACCAAGAGGCAGGGCGAGAGCGATTTAAGAGAAAGGGGCGAAGACCGTGTGGGACCCACGCCGGCATCCGCTGCCGATCTGGATCTTGTGGAGCGCGTAGGCGCTACGCCCGCGTTCGCTCGTTCCGTCCTGCTCACCCGGTTTCTGCACTACATATGTGACCGCAAGTTTTCCGGGCGGGAAGAAGAAATTACCGAGTATCAGATCGGCGTACAGGCCCTGGGCCGTCCCGACTCCTACAACCCAGGCGAAGACAATGTTGTCCGAACCTACGCCCGGATCTTGCGCAGGCGTCTTGAGGAGTACTTTGAGGGGGCAGGACGCGACGAGCCGGTCCGGATCGTGATCCCGCTCGGCCACTACTTTCCGGTGTTTGAGCCAAACGTGCCGGTCGGCGAGGCTTCTGGTCCTGTTCATTCTGAAGACGGGGGTGCGGCCGGTTCTTATCCGGGGAATGAAGCTGCGGCAGGCACGGGCCGCGCCGTGATGTGGCCGCGACCGCGCTGGATATGGATTTCGGCTGCGTTGCTGGCGGCACTCTGCGTGAGCGCGGGCGTGTATTGGCGGAGCCAGACGCGATCACGCAGCATCAACGATATCTTCTGGCGCGAGATTTTCAATCGCGGCAACGTCACCTACCTCATTCCCGGCGACAGCGGGCTTGCCATGATGCAGGAGATCACCGGAAAGGAAGTGCATCTGAGCGACTACATTGCCGGAAACCTGGATGAAGAGTTCCACGACTTTAACCTAGCAGCCGCGCGCGGAGGCACGGCGTACAGCTTCGACCGCGTCTCGAACTTTACCAGCAAGGCGGATCTTTCGATTGCGGTTGGAATCTCCGGATTAGCGCAAATCTATGGCGGCCAGCTCAAGGTCTGCTACTCGCGCTACATGAACATGGAGAGCTTCAGAGGGTCCAATGCGATTCTGGTAGGCGGGCCGCGCGCCAACCCCTGGGTTGAGCTCTTTGAGCCTGAGTCGAACTTCCGCATGTACTTCCCGATGCACCAAGATGGCATTCACTTCGACGAGCGCACCTTCATCAATAAGCATCCGCGCGCGGGCGAACAAGCCACCTACATCAATCAGATCGATGACACGAACCATGCCTATGCGTTGCTATCGTTTCTGCCGGAGACCAACAGCGTGGGTCACGTTTTGCTGCTCCAGGGAGGCGGCATGGCCGGAACGCAGGCTGCGGGAGATTTTCTCCTCGACCAGCGCGCGATGGAACCGATCTTGAAAAAGGCGCAGCTGGCCGATGGCAGTATTGGCCCTTTCGAAGTTCTAATTGAGGCCCGCACGGTGGGCGTAAATGCCCCGGAAGAGCATGCGATAGTCGAACGGTTTGGCGCTACGAAGGCCACTGACTGAGAACCAATTAGCTTGTAGGCTTGTCTGAGCCAACCCTAGAGCCTGTTATTAACTTTGTTCTTGTGTTTGCATCGAGATAGCCATTGCGCAGCAGGCATCGGACGATGGAAGCATGGGAAGTCGTGAGCGGCGAGGTAATCCGACCGATGTGAGCGACGAAGAATGGTCGTTCGTAGCGCCGTACCTGGCACTGTGCCGAGAAGATGCCCGTCAGCGCGAATATCCACTGCAGGCAGTTTTCAACGCGCTTCGCTACATGGCCAAGACCGGCTGCCACTGGCGCATGCTGGCCAACGATCTGCCGCCGTGGCCGGTGGTCTATCAGCAGATGCGGCGCCGGATTGATGCCCGTTGTTTCGAGACCATCGTCGAAGACTTGCGCATCTTGCTGCGTGAGTATGCGGGACGCAAAGGGCAGCCGACAGCGGTGGTGTTGGACAGCCGCACGCTGCAATCAACGCCGGAAACGGGCGCGCGTGCTGGCTACGACGGGGCCAAACGGCGCAAGGGCTCCAAGGTGCACGCCGTGGTTGATACACTGGGCCACCTGTTGGCGCTGCATGTGACGGCGGCAGATGAGCAAGATCGCGCGCAGGTCGAGACGCTGGCTGAGGCGGTGCAGCAAATCACTGATGAAAATGTGGAGTTGGCGTATGTCGATCAAGGCTACACAGGCGAGAATGCAGCCGAAAGTGCGGCAAAACACGGCATTCAGTTGGAAGTGGTTAAACATACTGAGGCCAAGCGAGGTTTTGTGCTGCTGCCGCGAAGATGGGTCATCGAGCGCAGTTTCGCTTGGGCGGCACGCTTCCGTCGACTGGCCAGAGACTACCAGCGATTGGCATCTACACTGGCCGCCTTGCACCATCTGGCTTTTGCCATCCTAATGCTCGCTGCTCTGGTCAAAACCTTCATCTAAAGTTAATAATAGGCTCTAGCTTTCGCTACTGACCTCTACTTGCTACTACTAGCTATGTTCACGGCTCCTTTGCTTTTTCTGAGATGGAGTTTAGTAACGAATATTAGCAGCAGGAAGATCGGGATCGGCGTGTTGTTTTGGTAAAGGATGGGCCGATACTGGTCGGTCCAGCCATCGCGATATCCGTAGAAACACCGTAGCCGATGTCATCCATGACAACGACCAGCACTTTGGGCTTCGTGTCGTCTGTCCTGGCTGGAGACTCTTGCGCGGCGACCGGCCTGGAGAAGCCCAGGTAGACCAAGATTGCATACACAGCCAGCCGAATGAAGTAGCGCTTGAATTTATCGATCATTGTTCGCTCTGGTACAGCCAAATGGAAGACTGGCCGGTTACACATAGACCATCTGCCAATTGACTCGCTACGACTTTCTCGATGAGTGGTTATCTCCGCTAAAGCGCTCACCGAGCCAGAAATCGAGTTCGAGGCGTGTGACCGGCAATGAGGAAGCTCGGACAGCTTCGGCCCTCTCCAGCCGGCGCAACTGTACATATATTCTTGCAATTTGTACAGACAGACGATAAGCTATAGGGACGGAGTTATCCGCCATGGCTACTAGTCAGAGTCGCACCGTTCGCAAGAATTTTCGCCTTGATCCGGCGCAGATCGCCAGGGCCCAGAAGGTGCTTGGCGCTGCTACTGAAACGGAGACCATCATTCGAGCTCTCGACTGCGTCATTTCCGAGGCGGAGCGTGATCGGATAACGGCGGCAGCCAATCAGCGTTTCCTCAAGAGCGGCATTGTCATCGAAGATGCATTCGGGAGTCTGAGGTAGCGATGTCGATCCTGTTCGATTCTTCGGTCTACATCACGGCTTTACGCCCGGGGGGAGATCCTTCTCTTCTCTCGCACCGCTGGACCGCAGAAGCTCCCTTGTGGCTGAGTTCTGTGGTGCTCGAGGAACTCTACGCAGGGTCCCGGCCTGATAACCGACGTGAGTTGGAGAGACTTGAGCGCGATTTCGGAAAAGCCAGGCGTTTGCTGGTACCAAATTTTGGCGACTGGACAACCACGGGAAGAATTCTCGCCGGCATCGCCGAAAAGCATGGATACGAGAAGATCGGCCAGGCGCGACTGACAAACGATGCCTTGATTGCGACCAGTGCTGCCCGGAGCGGAATCCGGGTGCTCACCATCAATGCCCGCGATTATGCTTTGTTGGCGCGCTTTTGCCCGCTTCAATGGGAAGCGCGATCGCTTTAGAGAGCGGCCTACCGGCCGAATTCCACCGCGCTCGAAACTTCCCATGCCACATTTTCGCCAGGATGCGGCTCCAATCTCTCCATTGTTACCCCGCTAAATGGCCTGACCTACGTCTCTCACGGGCTCCATGGCTGCCTTGCGACCACGTTTTGGTGTGGACTCGCCGACTGCGGCATCGG
>JASHVE010000480.1 GCA_030039675.1 Acidobacteriaceae bacterium
CGCCCAGCTTGATCTCCTGTTGAATCGATCCTCTCGCTGCAGCGGCCTGCATTTGAGAAACATCTGGATCGACAGCGCGCGCTTCTTCTGCACTGACTAGAAGCAGCAGGCCGATTCCCAGCGCCAGGTAAGATGAGTGGTTATTGATGCGACAGCTGACAATGCAGGCCACGGTTCCCTCCTTTGCGTTTGAGCTAGACGTTGCGCCTGTTCTGCGAGTCCCTGCACATGCCTGTTACATCGCGGTGGACGCACTCAATGAAATGTAGGTTAGCCGTACCGGAAGGTTATGGGGCCGCTGACTATGTCGCGATCGGGACGCCGTAAATACTCCAGAATGCCGTTCGTCACTCGAATAATCCAACCTGTCACAAAAAACGCAACTTGAAAGAATTTTTTGCAAGCGGAAGTGTGAGGTTCATGCTGGGAAATTGTCTATCTACAATGGGCGACCCTGCTTCAAATCACATTACCGGCAGCCGGCGAGACGAACCGTCGCGGTGAAAACGAGTCATCCGGTTCGCAGGTGAGCGGGCCTTCATCTTCTGTAATGCCCATCTCGCGCGGCAATGGAACTAAATTCGAACTTATGCGTACTGCTTACCGTCGGCCATTCAACACTGCACGCATAGGTTGACCAACGTCGTTCATCGCATGGAAGATAGCGGCCGATGGAGTGTCCGCTGCCGGACAAGAAATTCCGGTTCCGGTCATAAAAGGGCGCCGCAATCCCCTGCAGCGCCAGGAATATCAGCCGATTTTTGAGGGGCTTGGGGTAATTCTTGCTTTGGTATTGAACGTGCTTTTCTGAAGACACCCAGCTGCACTGCAGACCGAGACTCAACCGATAACCTGACTTAGCGCCGCGATGGGAGGTACCGTGGTGATCCAGACGCTGATCGCAGACGATGAAGTGCTTGCACGCCAGAAGCTGCGAGAGCTGTTGCGCAAAGACTCTGAGATCGAGATTGTGGGCGAAGCAGCCACCGGTCTTGAAGTACTGGAGCTGGTGCGCACCACCACTCCGCAGATGCTGTTCCTGGACGTGCGTATGCCAGGCATGGATGGCTTCGATGTGGTTCGCGAGCTATCTGCATCGAAGAACATTGTGATGCCGCACGTGATTTTCTCGACGGCGTATGATCACTACGCACTGCGCGCATTTGAAAGCCGTGCAGTGGACTATCTGCTCAAGCCCTACACAGCGGAACGCCTGCATGCGGCCGTGGAGCGTGTGCGCGAGCAAATTCTGATGACGGAGCACAAAGCCGCACGCAACGGAATGGGCGAAGAAAGCGGAACCGGCTATCCGGCGCGCATTGCTTTTAAGTCGCGCGGGCGCATCCTCTTTCTGCGGGTTGCAGAGATTCGCTGGATCGGCGCTGAAGAAAATTACGTCCGCATCACCACGGGTACAGAGGCGCACCTGCTGCGCGAAACGATGTCGTCCATCGAGGAAAAGCTTGATCCTCAGATGTTTCTACGCGTGCACCGGTCGGCCATCGTGAATCTGCATTTTGTGAAAGAGGTGCGAACTGAGACGCAGGGCGAGTTTGCGGTGTTGCTCACCAACGGCCAGAAAGTGGCGATGAGCCGCAGTTACCACTCCCGCGTACGATCACTGCTCGAAAGCGCCTGAGCAGCCGGGAGAAGTCCCGCAAATCGTCGGAGACTCGATCGCAAGTTAACTCAGATCTGAAAGAAATGCATGGATGAGCCTGGTATTTTTCTGGTAGTTTTTCGGCATGAGAATCTCCAGGCCTCCAATCGCCCTGAAATGCCTGTGTTTGGTCGCACTCGTGTTCCTAAGTCTCGGGACTTCGTCACAAGGGACAAGTGCGCAAACGCCGGCTTCTCAGCCAGCCAATACGCCGGAGGTTCCCGACTGGGCGCTGCCCGGCTCACCGACGCATAAGCAATACCCTCCGCCGGTGGATTTTCACCGGCCCAGCACCAACTTCGATACGCCGATCGGGATCTTCGAGGGCCAGTCCGATATTGGCAGCGCGCTGGTGCCGGGAAGCGCCAGTTATGATCCGCAGACGAAGCAGTACACGATCAACTCGGCGGGCTACAACATCTGGTACACCCGCGACGAGTTTCGTTATCTGTGGAAGAAGATGTCCGGCGATGTCTCGCTGGCGGCAAATGTGAGCTTCCCGGTCGCGCAGCAGCCTCCGCATGACCGCAAGGTTGTGCTGGTGATCCGGCAGGATCTGGACGACAACTCGAAGGAGATCATGGCGGCCGAGCACGGGACGGGCATGGTGCATCTGGCGGTGCGGCCGGAAAAGAACGAATTGATCAAAGACATGCAGTACCGCATCGGCGGCAGCATGCTTCCGAATGTAATGCCGCCGCGCATCGGAATCGAGAAGCGCGGCGACAGCATCGCGTTGTACATCAGCGTGCAGGGCGAGCCGATGCACCAGTTCGGTCCGCCGATCGAACTGCATATGGACGGACCGTTTTATGTGGGCATCGGCTTCTGCTCGCATTATCCGGTCACGGTGGATACCGGCGTGTTCGCGGATGTGGTGCTTGTGAACGCCGCCGGCAAGATGCAGTAGATTCCCGAGGACTGGACGGGCAGAAAAGCGAGCTTACGAATCAAGCAGAAACTTGAAGGAGAGAGTTGCCATGAAGAATCTATTCCTTGCAGTGCTTGCCGTCTCTTTCTCCGCCGCCGCTCTGGCGGCGAACGGCAATGGGTCGGATACGCGGCCGGCGATTACCGGAATCTCGCATATAAGCGTCTACAGCGCCGACCTCAATAAAACAGACGCCTTCTATGTGCACGACCTTGGTGCGTACAAAGCTGCGGACCCTGAGAATCCGCAAGGCATGAGGTACTACTTCAGTCCGACGCAGTTCGTCGAAGTGCTGCCGCTGCCTGCAGGCAACACGTCGGTTAACCGGCTCGATCATGTTGCGTTTTGCACGGCTGATGCCGACGGCCTGCGCCGATACCTCGAGGCGCACGGGATCGCGGTGCCTGCGTCAGTCGAAGCCGGATCGGATGGCAGCCGTTGGTTCGACGTGAAAGACCCTGAGGACAACAAGGTGGAGTTCGTCCAAACACCGGCAACACCGGCGCAAGTGCCGCCCGATCCGCTCAGCCACCACATTATTCATGTGGGCTACATGGTGCACAGCCGTTCTGCGGAAGACGCGTTTTATCGCACGGTGCTCGGATTCCGGCCGTACTGGTACGGAGGCCCAAACGACACCACCATCAGCTGGGTTTCACAGCAGGTTCCGGATGGAACGGACTGGCTGGAATACATGCTGGTGAGCGGCCCGGAAGCAAAAGGGATTCCCGCCGATATGACCGCTGACCGGCTGGGCGGGATGGATCATTTTTCGCTAGGCGTGGCCGACATCAAGAGCACGGCCCTGGCTCTCTATTCGGGCGACCGGATTCCGGAGCGGACAAGCGGGCCCAAGATTGGCCGCGACGGTAAATGGCAGTACAACCTGTTCAGCCCGGATGGAACGCGCGCGGAGATCATGGAATTCCAGCCGGTTGGCAAGCCCTGCTGCTCGGAGTTCACGGCAGCCAGCCCCGCGGAGTAGCCGCTCACATCTGGCTGTGACTGGGGTTGAAGAGTTCCTCTTCCGGTTCCACGTGCACCAGGACTCGGGCCACGCGGCTCTCCTCAGCAAGAACACGATTCTCAACCTCGTGCGAGATCGTGTGTCCGGAGCGGACGCTCAGATCGCCATTCACGACGACGTGAAGATCGACATAGTACTGGAATCCGACCTTGCGCACAAAGCATTTCTCCAAACCGATGACACCGGGGACCTGCGCCGCTACCTCGCGCACGCGCTGCTCGATCTCCGGCGGAGGCGCGGTGTCCAGGATCTCCGCAAATGGCGCCTGGATCTGACGCCAGGCATTGAACAGAATTACCGGCGCTGCACACAGCGCCGCCCAGTCATCGGCGCGTGCATCCCTGGTCCAGAGAGCCACGGAGATGCCGACAAAGGCAAACAACGATGTGATGGTGTCACTGAAATGGTGCCATGCATCGCTTCGCACGGCTGTGCTGTCAATGTTCTGCGCCACAGAGAAAACATAGCGCGAAAGAACGATCTTGATCGTGACGACGGCCAGCAGAACCCAGAGTGTGTACGGCACCGGCAGCGGATGCGGTGTGTGGATCAACAGGATGCTTTCGCCCGCAATGAGGATTCCCGCGACAGCCATGCACAGGCCGACCGCGGTGGCCGCGACGGGCTCCGCTTTTCCATGACCGTAGGGATGATCCTTGTCTGGCGGCTTCATCGCAAAGCGCAGACCGAAGTAAACGACGGCAGAACTGAAGACATCGGAGAGGGACTCGATGCCGTCGGCAACAAGCGCGAAGGAATGCCCGAAGAACCCCACAAGGCATTTGCTCATGGCGAGCAGAAAGTTCGACACAATGCTGACAAGCGACGAATGCAGCCCGCGCTGCACCTGGCGATATGGGACGCGGGCATCGTTCACGTCCGTGTCGTGGGGCAGCATGCGCATGGTCGGCCTAGCTTCAATTCTACTGGGCTGGTCGGGATAAATTCGTGCCCGGGTCCCTGAACAGGACAGGATGACCGGACTTCTGCTCCTGTGTAAAACTGGAGTTGCACGTGCGCCAGGACGAGAGGAATCTTTCCTCCAGCACCTCGTTTGCAGTCAGCCATCTGGCAGAGAACCGGGCCTGTAGCTCAACGGTTAGAGCAGGGGACTCATAATCCCTTGGTTGGGGGTTCAAATCCCTCCGGGCCCACCAAACCAATATCCATATAAACATAATTAATATAGTAAGTTATAGGAGATCTTGAGGCGCCTCCACTCGGGTTCCTTTTGCGATCTTGTGCCCCAAAATGGGCTTTCGGTACAATTTCGGTACAGTTGCAGATCGCAAGTGCTGTACCGGGAGTACTATGGCCACCATTGTTAAGACCCCTTCGGGAACATGGAAAGCGGTCATCCGCAAGACAGGATGGCCGACCAACGCAAAGACCTTTCGCACCAAACGTGACGCAGAGGACTGGTCCCGCGGCGTTGAAGATGAAATGGTCCGCGGCGTCCATATCAAGCGCGCCACGGCCGACAGGATGATTGTCTCTGCCGCTGTGGATCGATACTTGAAGGAGGTCACTCCGACCAAGCGACCTTCCTCTCAGGAAGCGGAGATACGCCGAGCCGAGATTCTGAAGAAGCATCTTGGCCAGTACTCGCTGGCCGCCCTCACCCCAGAGATCCTTGCTCGGTTCCGCGACGAGCGTCTCGCGGGCGCGGACCGAAAAAACGATAAAGGTGAACCGATTCCGAGAGCGAATAACACCGTCCGGCTGGAACTGGCGCTCCTTGGGCACCTGTTCACGATTGCGATCAAAGAGTGGCGCATCGGTCTGCCATGGAACCCCGTGCTGAATATCCGCCGGCCGGCTCCGGGACCCGGACGAAACCGCAGGCTTTCCCCGGAGGAAGAGGAGACGCTACTGAAGGCAGTAGACGGGCACTCGAATCCAATGCTTCGGTGGATTGTTCGTATTGCGCTTGGGACAGGAATGCGGGCATCCGAGATTGTTACATTGCGGCGGTCGCCAGTCGATCTGAAGCGGCGCGTGGTTCGACTCGTCGAGACCAAAAACACGATGCCGCGCACCGTACCGCTGAGCGCCAAAGCGACGGCCTTCTTCCGCGAAGCACTGAATCACCCAATACGCCCCATCGATACTGACCTGATCTTCTATGGCGAACCCGGCAAAGACGGCAAGCGCCGTCCTTATCAGTTCAATCCGGTTTGGCTGGACATAAAGCGCAGTGTCGGACTTGCCGATCTACACTTCCATGACCTTCGCCACGAGGCCGTCAGCCGATTTGTCGAGGCGGGTTTTTCTGATCAGGAAGTTGCGGCCATCAGCGGCCACAA
>JASHVE010000481.1 GCA_030039675.1 Acidobacteriaceae bacterium
CAACCGCTCGCGGAGCCAGGCTTCGTCGCCGCCGTGGCCGACGATGAGGAAGCGGAAGTCGCCGACGCCCATGCGCTCGAGCTCATTCTGGATTTCGACGAGCAGAGCAATGTTCTTTTCGACCGAGAGACGGCCCACAAAGCCTAGTACGCGGGCCCGGTCGTTTGGGTCGCGCTGGCGCTTTGCCGGGCTGAACAGCTCTGCATCGACGCCGCGCGGCATGAGGTAGCAGGGGCGGCCGGTGCGTTTGGTCAGTTCGGCGCACAGCCCCGGATTGGGCGCGAAGAGCACACGGGCTTTGGAGTAGTAGAGGGCCGTTGTTGCCAAGGCGAGGTCCTGGATCTTTTGGGCTGTCGCCGAGGATTGGCGTTCGGGCAGAAAGCGGAGCAGCCAGTCGGAGCGGCGAGCCAGATACTCGTGCACGTTGGTGTGCCAGCTTGCGGCGACCGGAATTTCGAGATGGGCCGCGAGACCCACTCCTAACATGCCCACTTCGCTGGGACCGGTGACATGGATCAGGTCGGGCCGGAAGCGCTCCAGCGTTTCGCCGATGAGGGGAATGTGGCGGAGAAATGCCGGGTCGAAGCGCAGATCTTTTTCGAGGGCAAAGGAAAGAAAACTGCGCGGCAGCTCGAGGCTCCAGAGGTTGCCGTTTTCGACGGCGGCCTGGGGGCGGTCGCCGGCGCGCACGCACAGAAAGGGCAGATTGCGGCGGCGCGCGAAGGCTTCGAAGTGCCGGCTGGTGTGCGCCACGCCGTTGACTTCGTGGAAAGAATCGGGGAAGTAGGCAACGCGAGGCGGGTATGGCGGAGTGGGCATGGTTGGCGAGTCAGCGTGTTAGCAAGTTAGCGAGTCAGCAGGTTAGCAAGTTAGCAAGTCAGCGGGTTAGCGGATTAGCGTTATGGGCGGCGGTGCTTCAGCTAGCTCCACTCAATTCGCTTGGACCGCTCACTTCGCTTTCCTCACTATCAGCCTTCGCGCTCACCGAGCGCCAGGCGCAACTGGTGCGATTCGCTCCACGCGATGCGCAGGCCGTCGGCCACCAGGCCTCTGCCCATGAGTTGCACAATGCCAAGGATCGCGGACAGCACGCGGGGCGGGTGGCCGTCGGGCCAAAGCTCGCTGAGGGGGCGGACTACACCTTTGGCATCGGGATGATAGACGCGTTCGTGCCAGGTGCGCGAGCCGGCGGGAAACTCCGGATAGTGGCGGACGGCGTCGATCGTAGATTGGAGGATGCGATGCTTCCAGGGCTCGGCGTACTGGGGCATGAAGAGCACGTTGCTGATCTTGTGGCGCCGGATTTCGTGGACGAATTCAGTGAAGCTGGTGGCGTTGGTGAGGTTGATATTCGCGTTCGGCTCGACGCCGTGACGGTCGCCGCCGGAGATCAGCAGCATGTTCCAGCGCTCGGCCAGGCGGCGAACGGTGCGGTTCTCGTCCCAGTTGCGGAGGCCGTTGAGCTCGAGCGCGTGAACGTACGCGCCGTTTTTCTGCAGAAATTCGTTCACCAGGAACTGGTGCTTGTCTTTGCCGACCATGTAGAGATCCCACATGGGGTGGTTGAAAACCACCAGCACGTTCGGCTCATGGTGCAGTGCAGCCAGGATCTCTGTGAGCCGCGCATCGCTGGGGTGGGCAGTGAACTCGCGGAGGGTTTCCATCCACTGAACGGCGTTTGCGCTGGGCAGGTTGTGTACGCCGAGATGGAAGGACTGGATGCCGCCATAGGGCGCGCTCCACTCGACCGAGACGGGAATGCGGCGCGCGCTGGGCACGGCGCGAAGCAACATAGGCGCCTGGATGTTGTCGTGGTCGCTGATGGAGACCATCGGCGCGAGGTCCAGCTTCTCAATCTGCCGGCTTTCCAGATCGAAGGCGAGCTTCGGGGTAAGCGGGGGGGTCCAATAACTGGCAGCGTAGTTGATGCGCACGCCATGTTTCTGCTCGGCCTGACGCTCCATGCGCGACAGCACCGGTCGAATCATCGGAAACTGGTTGCCGAAGTTGGCGAGAAAGTCCAGCGTTTCCTGGGATTGGTTCGTGTGGCTGTGCAAGGAAACGCCGGTGCGAAACCCCTTTGAGGCGTCTCGGTCCCGCCACAGATACGAAATGGAAGAACTGGGCATTGTGGCTCCTTCACTGGCGAAACGCCTAGCAATTGATTCGCCGATTTTCACTTCGGATTTCCACAATCAGTATCCACAGAAGTCGGTGAAACTCCGGTTAATTCAAAGATGAATTACCGCTCAATTAACAAAAGAACCAAATAAGTTACGAACGTAAGGGGGCAATTCCCGCAAATTCCCCAAAAAGACCGCCCGCTTCCGGAGCGAGCATTTATTTGCGGGTCTTGGCCAGCTCGGGACTGAGGAAATCCTCGAGCGTCCAACCCGCCATGAGGTCTCCTTCGCGCTCGCCAGGCGGGCCGGCAACGCGCGCGTCGGCGGCAGCGGCCTCGGCGACGAGGTAGTTCTCGGTGAGGCCCCGGCGCAACATCTCGAAGGCCTGCTCGGGGGTGTCGGCCATCTGGAACAGCTCGATGTCTTTGGGTGAGATGGCGCCGGCATCGACGAGGACGTCGAAGTTAAAGACCTTGTTCCAGTACTCGGAGCCGTAGACGACGACGGTGATCTTCTTGGCCAGCTTCTGAGTCTGCGCGAGGGTAAGGACCTCGAACATCTCGTCGAGCGTGCCGAAACCGCCGGGAAACACCACCAGCGCCTTGGACATGTACGCGAACCAGAGCTTACGCATGAAGAAGTAATGAAACTCGAAGTTCAACGAGGGGGTGATGTAGGGATTCGGCGCCTGCTCGAAGGGCAGCCGGATGTTCAGGCCGATAGTTTTTCCGCCGGCCTCGTAGGCGCCGCGGTTGGCGGCTTCCATAATGCCCGGGCCGCCGCCTGAAGTGACCACGAAGCGGTGCTTGCGTGAGGGAAGGCTCTTGGCCCAGCGGGTAAACATGTTGGCCAGACGCCGCGCGTCTTCGTAATAACGGGCCATCTCGACGGCGGCGACGGCGCGCTTGCGCTGCAGTTCCGTGGCTTTGCCGGCGGCGATGTCGGGAGGCTTGGCGGGCTGCTCTTCGGTGGGTGCGGGACGGGTGGAGCCGGTGTTTTCAAGGAGTTCCAGCGCGTGGTCTGTCTCGTCGCGGCCGCGGAAGCGCGCCGAGCCGAAGAAAACGACTGTGTCCTGGATCTGCTCGCGGCGAAAGCGCGCCAGCGGTTCGAGATATTCGGAGACGATGCGGATCAGGCGACCGTCGGCGCTGTTTAGGAATCCCGGGTTTTCATAGGCGAGCGGGGCGGGATGCAGGGGTGCCGGCGCGCTGTGTGGAGAAATGGACGCGTTGCCAACCGGCTGTGGGGATGTGGCGCTCTGGAGGCTGTCCGCAGCTGCGCTTTGCTTCTCCCTGTGCCCCGCGGCTTCCCGGTCGTCGGTCATGGCTGATCATCCATCCCGGTGGCGGACTGCGTCCTGAAACGCAATCCACAGATTCAGAAGGCCCAATCCCGAGACGATTCCCCGCACGGCACCATGAGAAACAAAGACGGCAATGCCGGGAAACTGCAGGAAGATCGGATTCTGGTCCCAGAAGGTATGCGACCACGGAGCATAACAGACGGCTAAGCCGATGTACATGCGCAACATGACGCGCAGAAACAGTTCCATGCGCTCGAGCCAGCGGGGGATGCGCTGCGGATGATGGGAGCCGGGCTGCGCTGCGCCCGCGGCGTCGGAGTGGGGGCGGGCGGAAGAAGCAGACGCAAACTCGCCGTCGGGCCCAGGCAGAGGAGCCGGACTCAGGGCGAGTGTTGACGATGGCATTTCCGGCTGCTGGGACATTCCTCTTCAGTACGCCGCCGACCCGCTTTCTGATCGAACTTTCTGTCCTTCGGACAGAAAGGATTTCCGACCGGCGCGCGGACGCCGTATTCAAACGGTAACACAGCGGGGGTGCGGGACTCCGTCGGCAGCTCGCGGGCAGAGGACGCCGCTTGCTTCAAAGAAGCAGGCCGGAGTAAGTTGTGTGTGGGTTTTTCAGCACGAAGTGTTGGGCGCGAAGCATTCCTTGCTGGCGCCGCTGAGAACGAAATGCGCTGATTGACCGTCGAATGAGTGCGCGCTCCGGGCGACTGCGGAAAGGAGACCTATGAAACTCGCGGCTGCGATGCTTTCTCTCTCTCTGGCTCCCCTCACTCTTTCTGCTCAAACGGCTACCATGCAACAGACAGCGATTCCGGTGACGCCGTGGTCGAATGTGAGCGGCTGTCCGGTTTCGCTGCAGGCAAAGCAGATCTCTTCGGCGGACATGATGCAGGTGCGCAAGGGACAGCCTCAGAACATGGGCCAGCGGCTTCATCTCACGCTCGCCGATCGGGATTCCAAGCAGATCGTCGCGGCCACCGTGGCGGTGCAGGGCTTTGCTTTCACGCCGCGCATGATGAACGCTGAAAGCGCCCTTAGGAAATCACAGGAAGGGTCTTCCAACGTAACGAGAACGATCCACATGTCGTTCCAGGCGGGCACTTCGGTGGCTGCGGACATTCTGGTGCCGGGCGTGTCGGCTGCGCAGAGGATCGACCTGGTTGCGCTGAGCTACGCCGACGGCACGGAGTGGAAGCTTGCCGAGGGGCAGAGCTGCCGGATTGCGCCTGACCCATTCATGCTGATCAATGCGCAATAACTCCGGCAAACCCCAGCCGTTCGCGGATCATTGATCACAACCGGAAGTAGACGCCGATCATGGGCTCGGCCGTATGCGTGAATGCATCTGTGGATGTGAAGAGCCTGGTGAGATTGGGCGCTTTGTAGAGATTGCCGCGGTACTGGAAACGCACGCCTAAATGCGGCAGCACACCCCAGTCGATCCCGGCGCCGTAGACGAATGTGGGCTTGGTGGCTGAGGTGGTGTTGCTCTGGTTGCCGGTGGGCTCATTGAAGAGCACGCCGATGCCGGCCAGCGCGAAGGGGCGCAGACTGGCCCCGTGGACGGACACGACCCAGTCGCCGGTGAGCTCGTGGGCATTGGCCGAGACGGCGGCTACGGTGCAGCCCCCGGATGGACAAGGAAGCGCAGCGGAGTTCTTATACGTCTGGTTGTCGCGGTTGTAGGAGTATGTGACGTCGTAGCCGATGAGGGGATTGTCGATGTGGCGGAGTTCAAGGAGGCCGCCGGCAGAGTTGGAGGGACTTTGCACTGTGCCGTTGCCGTTGGTGGTGCCGCTGAAGGCTCCATAAAGGCTCGCCGCCACATCGGTTTGCGCGGATGCGGCGGCGCCGGGCAGGGCCAGCGCGGCCAACAGGAGAATTGCAGGAATCGATGGGTTCGTCCACTTCGTCATTGGGGAGGTCTCCGAGTAGGAATCGAGGTTTGCGTAAGAGGATTGGATGCGCTGGGGCCGCGTTCTCATCGGCCACGGCAGGTAACTCTATGGATGCCGCGGGTTAGCGGCACCGACGGTCTACGGAATCGAACCCGAAATGGGTGCAGGAGTTTCTGGAGTTGACAGAGCGGGCTGTGGAGATAGATGATTTTTGCGGCTGATTGCACACGTGTGCAGGAATAGCAGCCGAGCGCGAGTCCCGCTGTTCCTATTGAGTGCGCCTGCGATCTTCAATATTTTTCGGGAGTCATCATGAGTCATTTGCTCGTCCAGCCGGAGGTCTTTTGCAACCGGACCGAGAGTTTTGGATTTCGGTATCTGTCGTTTGAAACGCGCAAGCTGGAGCCGGGCGAGAGTTACAGTGGCGATACGGCCGGGCGCGAGCTGGCCATTGTTGTGCTCGGCGGCACATGCTCGGCGACGAGCTCGCGCGGCGCGTGGCAGAGCTTCGGCGAACGAAAGACGGTTTTCGAGGGCCTGCCTTACACGCTGTATCTGCCCATTCACACGGAGTTCACAGTGAGCGCCGATACTCCGTGCGATCTCGCGTTTTGTTACGCGAAGGCGGAGGAGGAGTACCCGGCGCGGCTGGTAGCGCCGGAGCACGTAGGGATTGAGATTCGCGGCGGCGGCAACGCTACGCGGCAGATCCACGATATGCTGCCGCCCTCGTTTCCTGCGCACCGGCTGATCGTGGTGGAGGTGTTTACGCCGGCGGGCAACTGGTCCAGCTTTCCGCCGCACAAGCACGATGTGCACAATCCTCCGGGCGAAGTGGATCTGGAAGAAATTTACTACTATCGGATCGATCGCCCGGAGGGCTTTGCGGTGCAGAAGGTGTACACGGCCGACCGGCGCCTTGATGAGACGCTGACGGTGCGCGATGGAGAGCTGGTGCTGATTCCCGAGGGGTATCATCCGGTGGCGGCGGCGCACGGATACAACGTGTATTATCTGAACGCGCTGGCAGGGTCGGCGCGGTCACTGGCCGCTTCGGACGATCCGGATTACGCGTGGGTGCGCGGGGCGTGGAAAGAGAAGGATCCTCGGATGCCGATGATTCGGCGGTGATGGGGACGGGTTCGTGCTCTTCCACCTTAGCCAATTCGCAGAGAACGCGAATTGCCGAAGGTGGGGCACCCGGCGTTAGGGCTTGTGCTTTCCCACCCTTGGCACAAAAACGTGCCAAGGATGGGGCACGGGGCCGATGATCCGGAGATGAAATGGACGGGGTTTGTGCTTTCCCACCCTGTCGACAGAAAGAAGTCGACAGGATGGGGCACGGGGCCAGTGCTGAAGGCAGAAAAGACAACCGCAGGTCTTTCGACTCGTCGCCACGGCGACTCGCTCAGGATGACAGTATTTAGGGTAGACGGAGTTTCAGGAGAGATTGGATGAAGACGCAGCGCATGACCATGGCCCAGGCACTGCTTGCGTTTTTGAAGAACCAGTACGTGGAGCGCGATGGCCATGAGCACAAGTTCTTCGCCGGCGTGCTGGGCATTTTTGGGCACGGCAACGTGGCTGGCGTCGGCCAGGCTCTGCAGCAGAATCCTGATCTGCCATTCATCCTGGTGCGCAACGAGCAGGCCGGCGTGCACATGGCTACGGGTTTCGCGAAGGCCGGCAACCGGCTGCGCGCTTTTGCGTGCACATCGTCGATTGGGCCGGGCGCAACGAACATGATTACCGGCGCGGCGCTGGCGACAATCAACCGGCTGCCGGTGCTGCTGCTGCCGGGCGATATTTTTGCGCGGCGCAACGTGGCGCCGGTGCTGCAGCAGCTCGAATCGACGGCAGCACAGGACATTGGCGTGAACGATTGTTTCAAGCCGGTTTCGCGGTATTGGGATCGTATCTACCGAGCCGAACAATTGATCACCGCGCTGCCCGAAGCGATGCGCGTACTCACGTCGCCTTCCGATTGCGGTGCGGTGACGCTGGCGCTGCCGCAGGATGTGCAGACAGAAGCCTTCGATTATCCGGAAGAACTATTTGCCAAGCGCGTGTGGTTGATTCGCCGGCCTGAGCCGGATCCGGTTTCGTTCGCGCGCGCGATAGCGGCGATTCGCGCTGCGCGCAAGCCGCTGATTGTGGCCGGCGGCGGCGTGCTGATGAGCGAAGCATCGCAAGCGCTCGCTGGTTTTGCGGCGCGAACCGGCATGCCGGTGGCAGAGACGCAGGCAGGCAAGGGGTCGCTCGCCTGGGATCATCCGCAGTGCGTGGGCGCGATCGGTGCGACGGGCTCGCTGGCTGCGAACCGGCTGGCGCGCGACGCCGATGTAGTGATCGGTATCGGCACGCGCTACTCGGACTTCACTTCGGCTTCGATGACGGCGTTCCAGAATCCGCAGGTGCGCTTCGTGAATATCAATACAGCGGAGTTCGATGCGTACAAGGTGGGCGCGATTCCGCTGGTCGCGGATGCGCGCGCGGCGCTGGGGCAGATGCACATTAAGCTCGCAGAGTACCGCGTACCGGCGGAATATGCGGTGGTCATTGCCGATCTCAAAGAGCAATGGGATCGGGAGGTCGACCGGCTGTTTCATCTCAAGAATCCCGGCAAGCCCGCGCAGAGCGAGGTGATTGGCGCGATGTGGGAGGCTGCGGGCGAACGCGACATGCTGGTGTCTGCTGCAGGCAGCCATCCCGGCGACCTGCACAAGCTGTGGCGCACGCGCTCGCCGAATGGGTACCACATGGAGTATGGCTACTCG
>JASHVE010000482.1 GCA_030039675.1 Acidobacteriaceae bacterium
CAAGACTTTCGCGGCGACGGCCAAACGGCCACGCCGATCAAGCACCTGGTTGTCATCTTCCAGGAAAACATCTCATTCGATCACTACTTCGGGACCTATCCCTACGCAGCCAATCCCGCGGGTGAGCCGCCATTCTTCGCCAAGGGGGGAACGCCGTCGGTCAATGGCCTGACGGGCGAGCTGTTGACCGATAATCCCAACGCGACGAACTCTGCGAACGGCAAAGGTGCGACGAATCCCTTCCGCCTGGACCGCAACCAGGCTGCGACGGCCGATCAGGACCATGACTACACGCCAGAGCAGATGGCTTTCGACCGTGGGCTGATGGATGCGTTCCCAGCCTCGGTGGGCACGGCCGGTCCACCGCCCTCGGGCGCTCCGATTACTGCGACGACAGGCCTGACGATGGGCTACTACGACGGGAACACCGTGACCGCGCTGTGGAATTACGCGCAGCGCTACGCGATGAGCGATAACTCCTACGGCACGAACTTTGGCCCCTCGACCGACGGTGCGGTGAACCTGATTGCGGGAACGCTGAACGGCGTGATTCAAGACGTGAACCCCGGCGGCTCGACGATCAGCGACGGCAATGGTGGCCTGACGCTGATCAGCGACGCCGACCCGGTGGGCGACAAGTGCTCCACCACCACCGGGGAAACAGTCGAGTTCAGCAGCAAGAACATCGGCGACCTGCTCAACGAGAAGGGCATCACGTGGGGATTCTTCAGCGGCGGCTTCAACCTGTCGACGGTGAATGCCAACGGGAGCACAGGCTGCAGCCGCAGCACCACTTCCGCGGTGACCAACACGAAGAAGGACGACTACATTCCCCACCACCAGCCATTCCAGTATTTCGCGTCGACGCGCAACGAGAACCATACGCGGCCCACTTCGGTGCAGACCATCGGCTACCCCGGCGATGCGGCCAACCATCAGTACGATGTTCAAGACTTCTTCACTGCGGTGAGCGCCGGAAACTTCCCTGCGGTTTCGTATCTGAAGGCCCCGGGTTACGAGGATGGCCACGCAGGCTATTCCGATCCGCTGGACGAGCAGAACTTCGTAGTGAATACGATCAACTTTCTCGAGAAGCAGCGGGATTGGGATTCGACCGCGGTCGTCATCGCTTATGACGACTCCGACGGCTGGTATGATCACCAGATTGGACCGATTGTGAACCAGTCGGCGACGACGGCCGATATCGTGAACAGCCAGCCCTCCTGCGGAACCGGCGCCAGTGCGCTGCCCGGCGTGAACCCGAACACGGCCCATGCGCAGGGCCGTTGCGGGTACGGCCCGCGTCTGGTGTTCATGGTGATTTCGCCCTGGGCCAAGCGCAACTTCGTCGATCACACCGTCAGCGACCAGACTTCGATCCTGCGCTTTGTGGAAGACAACTGGCTCGGCGGCGAGCGGATCGGCGAGGGTTCCTTCGATGCGCTCGCCGACCCGATCAACAACATGTTTGACTTTTCGCACGAGAACAACGCCGGTGCGTTCATTCTTGATCCCAGCACCGGTCTCGTAAAGGAAGACCAAAACGGATTCGGATTCGGCTGGTAGGAATTCCGGATCGTTGCTCGACACTGCGGGGCGCGGAGATGTTTCCTCTGCGCCCTCTGCTGTGTATTGTTGAAATTAGAGAGTCCCGCTTTTGATTACCCGCCGCAGGTTTCTGAGCCAGTCCACATTGATCGCTGCCAGTTCAGCAGTCGCGCGGGCGATGGTTCACAATTCTCACGCGGTCGCGCCTCCCGTAGTTCCGAATCTCGATCCCGACACGCTGGCCCGCTTTGTGGACCCGCTGCCGCTGCCGCAACTCGCACAGCCCATCGAGCGGCGTATGGCGCCCGATGGCTCCGGTGAGCGGGTGCCGTTCTATCGTGTGCCGATGCGCGCCATCTCCGCGAAACTGCATCGTGATTTGCCGCCGACGAACCTGTGGGCGTTTGGAGGATCGGTGCCGGGCGTGCTATTCGACACGCGCAGCGGCGAGGGACGACTGATCGAGTGGGCGAATGAGCTGCCGCAAAAGCACTTTCTTCCCATCGATCACAACCTTCACGGCGCAGAGAAGAATGTGCCTGAGGTGCGCGGTGTGGTGCACCTGCACGGCGGCAAGACGCCGGCCGAGAGCGACGGCTATCCCGAGGACTGGTATGTGCCGGGGCAGTCGCGCACGTACTACTATCCCAACCGTCAGGATGCGGCGCTGCTCTGGTATCACGATCACGCGATGGGCATCAACCGGCTGAATATCTACGCGGGACTGTTTGGACTGTACATCGTGCGTGACAGCGTGGAAGACGCGCTGCATCTGCCAAGCGGCAAGTACGAAATTCCGCTGGTGCTGATGGACCGCAATCTGCGACCCGACGGGCAGTTAAGTTACCCGGTCTCTCCCGATCCTGAGCGGCCGTGGGTGCCGGAGGCCTTTGGCGAGGCGCAGCTGGTCAACGGCAAGCTGTTTCCGTACCTCGACGTGGAGCCGCGGCTCTACCGCTTCCGCATTCTGAACGCGGCGAACGGGCGCTTCTACCGGCTTTCGCTTTCAAATGGCGCCCAGATGCAGCAGATCGGGACCGATCAAGGATTGCTGCCTGCGCCCGTTGCTCTCAAGTACGTGCAGCTCGCGCCGGGCGAACGGGCGGACGTGATCGTCGACTTCAGTGTGCATCGCGGAGAAAAGCTGCAGCTCATGAGCGAGCCCTTCGAGCTGATGCAGTTTCGCGTGAGCAACGCGGCGGTGAGCGATGTGGGCGCGGTACCGGCGGCGTTGCGGCCCGTGCCGCGCATCGCGGAGTCGAGCGCAGTGCTCACGCGGCGGCTCACGCTCGACGAAAGCCTGAACATGGTGGCCGAGTCGATGGGCATGCTGCTGAACAAGACGCCGTGGCATGCGCCGATCGCGGAGAAGCCGGTGCTGAATACCACGGAGATCTGGGAGCTGGTGAATCTGACCGAGGACGTGCACCCGATCCATCTCCACCTGGTGCGGTTCCAGATTCTCGACCGGCGGCGCTTCGATGTCTTCGACTACATGACCGCGAACAAACTGCGCTTTACCAGCCCGCCGATGCGGCCCGACGCAAACGAGATGGGATGGAAGGATACAGTGCGCGTGAACTCCGGCACGGTGACGCGCATCATCGTGCCGTTTGTGGGTTATGCGGGGCGCTACATCTGGCATTGCCACATCCTCGAGCATGAGGAGAACGAGATGATGCGGCCGTACGAGGTGCTGCGAGCCGGAAGTTCGTCTTGATCTGCGCTGCCGTTGCGGTTACTGCGCATGCCAGGTCATGTCGACGCGCACAGGGATCTCGTTCTTGATTGGCGCGGTGAGGAATGAGGGCCGGTCGATCTTGAAGTCTGAGCAGGTGAGCGGAATGGTTCCGGTGATGCGGACTTCGTTCCCTTGCGCTGTGCGCTGGAACGGCACGTTCGTGTAGTGCGCGGTCTGTCCGGCGAACTGGACCTCAAGGTCGGCGCTCACCGTGGAGAATGCAGTCTGGCTCTGCGGGAAATGGGCGCGCACCACGATCATGGGAAACTGCGCGCCGCGCGTGGCCTCGATCATGTGCAGGTCACGGTTGGTGTCGCCGGAGTCAAAGGACTTGACCGGGACCGCGATGAGGAAATCACATTGGCCCGCGTGGCAGAGGCCTTTGCCCCGCGCTGCATGACTTGTGCCGTCGACCTCGTGCATGGGATGCGACATATGGTAGATGAGCGTGGATTGATCGGCGACCCATTGCGACTCAGTCTGCGCAGCCAGTGGCAGGGCGGCGAATGCGAGGGCGAGCAGCAGATTCCTGTTCATTGTTTTTCCCAGAACTTAATGTGAATCGGCCAGGAGACGGCGACGATGGCTGCGCCATACGCGATAGCGGTGGCCACGGCCACTGGGCCATGCGCGGAGGCGAGGCCGTGCACCTTCTGGCCGTTGTTCTCCTGGTTGTAGGCCATGGCGCCGAGGATGGGTGTGAGGATCATGCCCGGCCCGTGGATGAAGGCCAGCGCCTCATGCACGCGGATCGCGCCATGTTTGTGGGTATCGGGAATTTTGGGAGCGAATACAGCGAAAGAGGCAGTGGTGAAATAGAGGACGGTGGTTGCGCCGCCCAGTGCGGCATGGAAGTCGAGGTTGGCATTCGTCGGTTCGGTGATGGTCTGCCCGTTGTGGCCTTTGGCCTTGGCCATGGGGCCGGTGATGAGAGCGGCGGCCATTGGAATCGCGGTGATGAGGCCCAAGCGCTGGTGGATCTTCAGCATCTCAGTGTGTTTGTCGAGCATGGCCTGGAGCTTTGGGTCGGCCTGCATCTGCTGCTGGCTGAAGCCGAGATCGCCCAGGGTGGGCGCGTTGGGAAGCTCCTGAGCCGCCGAGGCGGTGAGCGTGAGATCCAGCGTCTGCGGTCCGGATGCAGTCAACGTAACGGTGGCGTCTTTTGCAGCGAAGCCGTCGGCTGCAACCGAGACAGTGTAGCCTCCCGGCGGGAGATTCGCGAAGCTGTAGGCTCCCGTTGCGTTGGTTCGCGTCAGGGCTGATTGGCCAGTCGCGTTATTGCGCGCGGTGACGGTGGCGTTGGGAACGGCCTTGCCGGCGGCGTCTGTGACAGCTCCGGCGAGCGTAGCGGGGTTTTCTGCGGGAGTGAGAGACGGGATCAAAAAGAAGAACAGAAAAACAGCATTCCGAAAGACGGGCCGGGCCGCTTTCCAATCCATGGAGACTTCTCCTTGCACGAAGGGTGGGCCGAATCAAGCTTTGGAAGGAACCGGGCGTGTGAAGCTCAATTCATCCATAAGACGAATGCAATCCGATGGCGGAAGCATGCACCGGATGACGATTCATTCACGGTAACCTTAGCGAATCCGGATGACGGCAAATGAACGTGGTCATGACAAAGCGTTCATCTTCATCGCGCTCTCTTTTTGAAAGCGTGAAGCCTGGCGCAAATCACCCTGCGCGCGAATAAATTGGATGGACTAATATCCCTTCATGCGGCTCCTGCTCGTAGAAGATGAGATTGATATACAAAACTTCCTGCGCCGTTCGCTTGCGGAAGCCGGATACGAGGTGGAGGCTGCAGCAGACGGCAAAACAGCTGAACGACTGGCCGGCGAAGGCCCGTTCGATGCGCTGATCGTCGATCTCGGGCTGCCCGATCAGGATGGGATCGTGCTGATTTTGCGGTTGCGGCAACTGGGCGTGAAGGCGCCGGTGCTGATTCTCTCCGCGCGACGCTCGGTGGACGATCGCGTGCGAGGGCTGGAGCAGGGAGGCGACGATTATCTGACCAAGCCGTTTGCACTGGCGGAGCTGCTGGCGCGGCTGCGCAACCTCATCAAGCGCAATAGCCCCGCTCCCGGCGCGGCAACGCGCCTGCGAGTGCAGGACCTGGAACTCGATCTCCTGCGGCGCGAGGCAACGCGCGGGGGGCATTCGCTGCAGCTCACGCAGCAGGAGTTCGTGCTGCTCGAGTATCTGTGCAGAAATGCCGGGCGGGTGGTGACGCGCTCGATGATTCTGGACCAGGTGTGGGGCATGCGCATTCAGCC
>JASHVE010000483.1 GCA_030039675.1 Acidobacteriaceae bacterium
AAAATGCCACCTTCCGCGGCTTCGGCAAGGGCACATCAACTGTGGAACCGCTCTAAAGGGGCGGAGCTAAATCCGGCAGGTCAAAAAGTTCCTCAGGGGCCGAAGCCCGATCTTCATTTTGCACGCCTCATTGGCACGCCTGAAGTCGCGCCCTGATACAAAGCATATGTGACGAGATTTGCGGCGGACTATACCAACTCCGCTAACTTGCTAACCCGCAAAATCTCACCAGTCCGTCAGCGCGCCGTCCAGCTTGCGGTTTACGGGAAGATAGGCGCGCTGGTAGGGGTACTTCGCGGCAAGCTTTTCGTCGAGATCGACGCCGAGTCCCGGCGCATTACCGGGAAACATGAAGCCGTCCTTGAACATGTAGTGGTGTGGGAAGACAACGTCGGTCTCATCCGAGTGCGGCATGTGTTCCTGGATGCCGAAGTTGTGAATGGCGGTGTCGACGTGCAGTGCGGCGGCCATGCAGACAGGCGAGAGATCGGTGGCGCCGTGGAAGCCCGTCCGGACGTGATAGAGAGCCGCGAAGTCGGCCGCTTTTTTCAGCGCCGTGATGCCGCCGCCGTGCGTGATCGTCATGCGCAGGTAATCGATCCATTGGTTGCGGATCAGATCGTGCGCATCCCAAATCGAGTTGAAGACCTCGCCCACCGCGATGGGCGTGGTGGTGTGCTCGCGGATGACGCGGAATCCATCCTGCAATTCGGCGGGCGTGGGGTCCTCGATCCAGAAAAGGTGAAAAGGCTCGAGCTCTTTGCCCAGACGGCCGGCTTCGATGGGTGTGAGCCGATGATGGCAATCGTGCAGCAGATGCAGATCATCGCCGAACTCCTCGCGGGCGCGCGCAAACAGCTTTGGGACATGGTGCAGATAGGGCTCGGTGGCCCATTCATATTCCGAGGGCAAACCGCGCTCTGCGGGCTCGTAGCGGCCCGGTCCTTTGGGCACGCCATAGGTGGAAGAGATGCCCGGAACCCCGCTTTGTACACGGATGGCTTTATACCCCATCTCCTTGTGCTTGGCGACGTCCTCGAGCGCGTGATCGATATCTTTGCCGTTGGCGTGCGCGTAGACCATCACGCCTTCGCGGCTCTTGCCGCCCAGCAGGTTGTAGAGTGGCGTGTTGAAGGCTTTACCTTTGATGTCCCAGAGCGCCATGTCGATGGCGCCGATGGCCGCCATCGTGACGGGGCCGCGCCGCCAGTAGGCGCCGCGATAGAAGTACTGCCAGATGTCTTCGGTCTGGAACGGATCGCGCCCGATGAGGCAGGGGATCAGGTGATCCGAGAGATAACTGGCCACGGCCAGCTCGCGCCCGTTCAGCGTGCCGTCACCCAGGCCGTAGATGCCTTCATCCGTCTCGACTTTCAGCGTGACAAAGTTGCGGCCGGGCGAGGTGATGTTGACATTGGCATTCGTAATCTTCATGCAGACGCGCTCCTGGAGCGTAATTGCCGATGGCGGAAGTATAGTTACGTTTCACCGGTTGACGCCGCTGGCCAAAAATCCGCCGTCGACGGCGAGCACTTCTCCGGTGACGAAGGAAGAAGCTTCAGAGGCCAGAAAGATAGCAGCGCCAGCCAACTCGCGCGCTTCTCCGAAGCGGCGCATAGGTGTGCGCAGCAGCAGGTCTTCGCCGCGCGGCGTGCCCCGCACCAGCTTGGCGTTGAGTGAGGTGGGAAAGACGCCGGGCGCAATGGCGTTGACGTTGACGCCGGTACGCGCGAGTTCGATGGCGAGCACCTTGGTGAACGAGGCTATGCCGGCTTTGCTGGCGCAATAAGCTGCAACGCGGGCAAAGCCCACGAAGGTGCTGAGCGACGCGATATTGATAATGCGCCCGTAGCGAGCCTGACGCATGGTCAGACCGAAGATCTGACAGGCGCGCATGGTGCCCGTGAGATTCGTCTCGATCACACGCGACCAGTCGGTCTCGGAAGCCTCGAGCGTGTCGGCGTTATACGTGATGCCCGCGGCGTTGACCAGGATATCGACTTTTCCGAACCCGGCGATCACGGCATCATGAAGAGCCTGGAGAGAGGGGCGATCGGTCACATCGCTGGTCACGCGCAGCGAACGCCGGCCCAGCGCCTCGATTTCACTGGCCGTTTTCTCCACCTGATCCATGCGGCGCGCGCTGGCGATTACATCCGCGCCGGCTCCTGCTAAACCGAGAGCGATCGCGTTGCCCAGACCGGTCGTGCCTCCGGTTACTACTGCGACTCTGCCGCTGAGATCGAAGAGATTTTGTGTCATGATGAACGTCTTTCCACGGAATGTCAGGTCATGTTGCCGCTACCGGTACAGAGCCATCAGGGTTCAGCTGAGACTCCAGCTATCTTACGGCAATTGATTTGATTCGCGAATGATATTGTAACTTGGTAAGAGGTCAATAAAAGGAAAGGACCGCAATCAGAGATGCGTACTTGACATGCGAATCTTTGAGGTAATAAATTCGCGTCGAATAGAAATCGTTGACAAACCTTGCGGCAGCCCGGAACCGCGGCAGATTTCCTACCTTCAAAGAGTGGGCGACAATAGATCGACTCAGGCGGGCACTCTGTTAGCCAATCGAATGTGGAGGAACGATGAGAGGCAAATTCACTCCCCGGCGCGAATTCTTAAAACAGGCTGGCTTCCTTGGTTCGCTCGGATCGGCTGCGATGATGGCCGGAATGCCCGAGCCCGCGATGGCTTTCGGCGGCGGGCGCAGCGCGGTCATTGAGGACGCAGTGCTGCCGGCACAAGCGGAGGAGACGCCGAAGTACCACATCAAGTTTGCCGTCTGCGGCATGAGCCACGACCACATCTATGGCATGATCGGCGCGGTGCAGCGCGGCGGTGGCGAGATGGTGGCCGCGTGGAGCGGGGAAGACGACAAGCTGGCGATGTTCACGAAGCGGTTCCCGAATGTGAAGATCGTCAAAACGCAGGAAGAGATTCTGAACGATCCCTCGGTGCAGCTGGTGCTAAGTTCGCAGATCGCCAACGAGCGCGCGCCGCTGGGCGTAAAGGCGATGAGGCACGGCAAGGATTTTCTCTCCGACAAGCCGGGCATCACGACACTCGAACAACTGGATGAAGTGCGCAAGACCATTGCCGAGACCGGCCGCATCTACGCCATTATGTACAGCGAGCGGCTGGAAGTGAAGGCCGCTGTCTATGCCGGAACTCTGGTGCAGCAGGGCGCGATCGGCAAGGTGATCCAGACCATCAACATTGCGCCGCACCAGATCTTTCAACGCGCGGGCAATGCGGGTGGAGGGTCGGGGCGGCCGGAATGGTTCTGGCACGCCAACCAGTTTGGTGGTATTTTGTGCGATATCGGCTCGCACCAGGTGGATCAATTCCTGTACTACACGGGATCGACGCAGGCCGAGGTGGCGGAGTCGCAGATCGCTAACGTGCGGCATCCGGAGCATCCGGAGTTTCAGGACTTCGGCGATATGGTGCTGCGCGGCAACCACGGGCTGGGTTACGTGCGGCTTGACTGGTTTACGCCCGATGGCCTAGGCACATGGGGTGATGGGCGGCTGTTCATCCTCGGCACGGATGGTTACATCGAGGTGCGCAAATACACCAATGTGGCTGTGAGCCACCAGGGCAACAATCTGTTTATCGTGGATAAAAATCAGGCCCGCTATATCGACTGCAACCAGATGCCGCTGCCCTTTGGGCCTCAGTTCGTAGCCGACGTTGTGAACCGCACGCACACGGCGCAGGACCAGACGCAATGTCTGCTCGCGGCAGAGTTGGTAATCAAGGCGCAGATGAATGCCAAGCAGGTGACGCTGGAAGCATAACGCGAGGAAGAACCATGAAGAGCGCGAAGGAAAATGGAATTTCGCGTCGCACATTTCTCAAGACTAGTATTGGCGCAGCGGCAGCCATTGGATTTCCGACGATTGTTCCGTCGTCTGTCTTCGGCCAGTATGCTCCGAGCAAACGGATTAATGTTGGAGCAATCGGCGCGGGGCGCATCTCGCGCGGGCACGATATGCCGCTGATCCTGCAGTACGACCGCGCGCGGATCATCGCCGTCTGCGATCTCGATGCGCATCGTGTGGAAGACGGAAAGAAGTTCGTGAATGATTTCTACGCGAAGAAGAACGGCACTGCTTACGACGGCGTAACCGGCTATGCGAATTACCGTGAGCTCCTGGCCAACCAGGACGTCGATGCCGTGGTGATCAGCACACCCGACCACTGGCACGCGCTGATCGGCATCGATGCTGTGCGCGCGGGGAAAGACGTATATCTGCAGAAGCCGGCCTCGCTCACAATCGCCGAGGGCCGCGCATTGAGCAACGCGGTGCAGGCGTCGGGACGCATTCTGCAGATCGGCAGCCAGCAGCGCTCGACCGTCCAGTTCCGCTATGCAGCAGAGCTGGTGCGCAACGGGCGTATCGGCGATCTGCAGCGCGTGGAAGTGGGACTTCCCGGCGACCCTCCAGGCGGAGACAAGACGCCGATGCATGCTCCTGAGTGGTTCAACTATGACATGTGGCTGGGCGAGACGCCGAGTGTCTATTACACCGTCGACCGCGTGCATCCACAGCAGGGCTACAACCGGCCCGGGTGGCTGCGGTGCCGGCAGTTCGGTGCGGGCATGATTACGGGCTGGGGCGCGCATCATATCGACAGCGCGCACTGGGGTATGAATACCGAGTATACGGGGCCGATCGAGATCTGGGGACATGCGAAGTTTCCCGACCACGGCCTGTGGGATGTCCATGGCCCATTCAAGACTGAGGCGAATTATGCCAATGGCGTGCACATGAGCGTGAGCGGCGACTACCCCAACGGCATCAAGTTCTACGGAACCAAGGGATGGATCTTCGTTTCACGCGGCAACGAGCAGGTGACCAAAAGCGATCCCGTGGCCAAGCTGAACGACGCAACGGCGCTGGCCGCGAGCGATCCCAAGATCATCAAGTCAGTGATTGGGCCGGATGAGATTCACCTGTATGAGAGCAAGGAGCAGCACGGCAACTGGCTGGATTGCATCATCAGCCGGCAGGAGCCAATCTCGCCGGTGGAGATGGGCCACCGCGCCTGCTCAACGTGTCTCTTGCACGATATGGCAATGGTGCTGAAGCGCAAGCTGTATTGGGATCCGGTACTGGAGCGTTTCAAGAACGACGACGAAGCGAATAGTATGTTATCGCGTCCGCAACGGGCGCCCTACAGGCTGGCATAAGGAGATCCTTCCGATGACGATCACGAGACGCGATGCGCTGGTTGGCTTGATAGCTCTTTCGGGCGCGCTGACAGAATTGCCCGCGGCAAATGCTGCCGACGGATCACAACAGCAGATTCTCGGCCCCACGGTTTTTCACTGGGATGCGATGCAATTCAAGCCTAATGCGGTCGGCGCGCAGGCGCCGCTCTGCAAGCAGCCGACGGCCACACTGGATCAACTCGAGATGCACGTGAGCAAACTCGACCCCGGAAAGATGTCCCATCCGCCGCATCGGCACGTGAACGAAGAGTTGATCATTCTGCGCGAAGGAAGCTGCGAGACGCTCTCGAACGGCCAATGGGTGAAGGTCGAGGCGGGTTCGGTGGTCTTCAATGCGTCGAACAGTTTGCACGGTTTCCGCAATGTGGGGACCACACAGGCGGTGTACCACGTGATCAACTGGAGCCCGAACAAAGATATGGTCCCGAAGGGCAGCCAGTCCTAAGAAACCCAAGAAGGCCGACACCTACTGCTTCGCACTTCGGTCAGGCAGAAAATTCCAGATCTCCGGATCTTCGGAGCCGAGCACCCAGGAGCAGAAGCCCTGTAATCCGTGGTCGGCAACGAGTTGATAGCGGTCGCGGAACGTGTGCAGGTCGGTATAGAAGATCCACTCGCGCATCTGGTCTCGATAGAAATAGAAGAAGGCGCTGTGGTCTCCCGGGTCCCAATCCAGCCTGCCGCCGAATGCATTGGCAAGCTGCAGCGCATCGGGCGTGCTGATGTAGTCGGCCGCGAGATTCGGATGCTCGACCTCTGTCACCTTGTCGAGCGTGGGTTCGCCCGTGAACCAGTGATAGCCGTACAGGGGGATGCCGAGCGAAAGTTTTTCCTTGGGCACGGACCCAAGCGCATAGTTAAGATTGTCGAGCGTCCACTGCCAGCCGGCAACTGGTCCAGGCATCGTCCAGCGCGTGTGCTGGTCGTAGGTCATCAGACAGATCAGATCGACCGACTTTGACAGCGCCGCCAGGTCGTATGCCCCGCGCCAGTCCGTATAGATCCACCGCGCGAATCCGCCCTTGCCGGGTTAGCCGGGCGCGTTGGGCACTGTGGCAATGGATAGCTGCAGTCCTGCTTTGTGCAGCGCCTCGGCTGAGCGCGTCACTACCGCCGACAAGCCATCGCGGTCGAGATAGTCGAGATTCTCGAAGTCGAACTGGAAGCCGGCATAGCCGTGCAGTTTAGCCTCGCGCAGCATGGCGTCGTTGAGCCGATCCTGCGCTTCTGCGCTCGAGGCCAGCAGGTGAAACTTCTTTTTACCGAAGAGCGCAACAATCGGCATTACCGGCAGGCCCTCGCGATGCGCTGTGTCCAGCACGGAAGGGTTCGGCGCGCCGGTCACCAGGCCGTTTTCATCCACGTTGTACCAGGTGGGCACCAGAAGATCGATTTTGCCTGAGTGGGCAAAGAAGGAGCGGATCGAATCCGGATTGTCTGTCATATAGAACAGCGCAACCGGCTTGGCAGAAAGGCCTGATGCGCACGCAAAAGTCAGAAGCAGTGAAAGCGAAAGTCGACGCACGAGTGATCACCGATGAGAAGAAAGGAGATTGCGCCCGAAGTGGAAATGAGGCGCTGACAAAAGGATAGTCGATTACCGCGCCGTTGTAAGTCGTTACGTCGATTGCGAGACAAGTACCCCCGGAAAAGCTATCCTGATCGGGATATGATGGGGCGCGACCCACGGAGCGTTCTTCGCTGGTTGTTCGACTCCGGCCTTGGCCCGCGCGGCCGGCTGATTCCGCGGTGGATCTTTCTGCGCGCTCT
>JASHVE010000484.1 GCA_030039675.1 Acidobacteriaceae bacterium
GGCCGAAATTGACCGCTCCGAAACTTGAAAAGCGGATCTTCCAGCTGCGTGCTTACGAGAGCCCGAGCCAGGTGGCGCATACACGCAAGATCCAGATGTTCAACGAAGCGGAGATCGGGCTGTTTACCAAGGCAGGGCTGAATCCGGTCTTCTTTGCGGATACGGTGATCGGCACACGCATGCCGAACCTGACTTATATGCTGACCTTCCCTGACGTGTCGACTCTTTCAGCTCATTGGGCAGCGTTCTCGGGCGATCCGGCGTGGAAGGAACTCTCGCACAAGCCTGGCAATACCGATGCCGAGATCGTAAGCAACATTACGAACCTGTATCTGAGCCCCCTGAGTTGCTCACAGATTTGAAATTGATCGGGGCGGAATCCCGCCAGCGGGCCGCTCATCCTGGGCATTTGCCCGGCCGGTTTGGGTAGAGAATGCTTGTCTCCTTGTCCGATCGGATCGCGGCTTCATCGGTGATCGTCAGTGCTCGCGCTACTCTCCGATGATGCGAGCCCGCTTTGCGTTCAAGCAACCCTTGATGAGTACCTCGGCCTGTGAGCGACATTTGAGGTGCTGGACGCGAGAAGAATCGCTAAAGACTCGTCACTCGGGGGAAGCAATTGCCTCCACTGGAGTATATTTGCATTGTTCCCAAAATACGAGGCGAAGCGATGCTGATACCAATGGAATGTATGTGGGCCAGGTTGAGTGTCGCGCGGCAGGATTCCGACACGGCTCCATTTTTTCCACCTAATTTATGCCGCAGAGCAACGATTGGGATTTCAAAGAATAGGGTCGGTATTTGCGCTTTGTGATTGACGTTGGTAGGTACAGGTAAAGGGCCATGCATGAAATTATCTGCCCGCATTGCGGAAAAGCATTCAAGATTGACGAGGCCGGGTACCTGTGCTCGAGAACAAGTCCCTGATCCGCTGTCGATTGCTGGGCTCTCCTGGAAAGTTTCTTGTCAGAGATTGGCGTACCTCGAAATCTGAGCAAAGCTTTAATTGCTGCTTCTTTGCGCTCTAGCTTCTCTTACCATGCCAAGAAATCTGCGTGCCAATTCGTGGATGCGCTCACCTTGTCTGTGTTGCAGGGCTGCAGGAGGCAATAGTTCTCCGCCGACACCGATGGCCGTTGCGCCAGCGAGAATATAGTCGAAGGCCGTGGATTGACTGACGCCTCCGGTCACCATGAGAAGAATTTGCGGCAGCGGCACTTTGAGAGCCCTTACATAGTGAGTGCCTCCTGCTGTAGCGGCAGGAAAGATCTTTACCAAGTCCGCACCTGCCCTCCAAGCCGAGATCACTTCCGTAGGCGTGCAAGCGCCGGGAAAGACTGCGATGTCTGCCTGGCGCGCCCGTGCCACAACCTCTGGAATGAAACCGGGACTGGTAATGAATCGCGATCCTGCTTCGATGCACCGCTCCGCCGCTTTCGCGTCCAGCACGGTTCCGGCCCCGACGACCATATCTGGGTATTTCATGGCGAGATCTCGGATCACTTCCGGAGCCTCGGGCAGGGTTATTGGAATCTCGACGTTCGGGATGCCCGCGGCGTATAACGTCTCAGCCGCGAACTGAGCGTGCTCAGGCGCCTTTACACGCGCGCAGGGCAGGATACCCACTTGAATGATCTGGTCGCATACCTGTTTCCTATTCATCTCACCTCCGCGTCCTTCGCATTCCACGAATGCGTAAAGTACGCCCCACAAAACAAGAGAATGCCGTCAAGGTAGTTCGAAGTGCGGGACCGTTCAACAAAAGAGCGTCCCGTTCGAGCGCTACCTCAAGCTAGGCAGAACAGTTTATTCACTCGCAAACTCAGCTTCCGGAGGGGGCAATACATCGTTCTTTCCTGCGATCCACACATAGAGTGTCGGAAGCAGGAAGATGCTCATCAGTAGATCGGTAATCAGGCCGCCGACAATCACGATCGCAAACGGCCGCTGCGAGTCAGAACCGATCGCGTGCGACAGTGCGGCTGGCAGCAGGCCCAGCGTTGCCACCAGCATCGTGATCATGATGGGCCGCAAACGGAGCACAGCGCCGTGCACGGCCGCATCTTTGATGGTGTACCCATGCGCCCGCAGCTGGTTGATGTATTCGAGCATAATGACGCCGGTCTGCACCGAAACTCCGAACAGCGCCAGCATGCCGATGCCGGCGGAGACGCTGAAGTTGGTATGAGTGAACAGGAGAGCCAGCAATCCTCCCACACGCGCAAGGAGCACGTTGAGCATAATCAGCGTCGCCCATTTGAAAGACCGGAACATGGTGTAGAGGATCATGAAGATCAGCAGGATGGTAATTGGCGTGATGATAGCCAGCCGCGCGTCGGCGCGCTGCTTGCTCTTGTACTCGCCGGCCCAATCCAGGTGATAGCCGCGTGGCAGCTGAACCTTGGCGTTGACCTCTTTGATGGCCTCTTCGACGGTCGATCCCAGATCGCGTCCGCGAACGCTGTACTTGATGGCGATATAGCGCTGCTCGCCCTCGCGGTAGATCTCTTCCGCGCCGTCGTCGGTGTTCTCCTTGGTCAACTGAGCCAGAGAGACACGCTCACCGGAAGGAGCCAGCAGCCGGATCTTCTCGATAGCTTCGCGCGTGTTGCGATACTTCTGCTGATAGCGAAGCACTACGTCGTATTGCGCTTCGCCCTGGAGGAATTCGCTGACGACACTGCCGCCCACTGCGGTCTGAATGGCGTCCTGCACGTCGGCTACGTTAATTCCCCAGCGCGCACAAGCCGCCCGGTCGACAGTAAAGGTCAGATTGGGCTGACCGAGAATCTTAAACAGACCCAAATCGGCCACGCCGGGAATCTGGCTCATCACACTGACAATCTGGTTGCCTTTGTCTTCCAGAACGTGAAGATCGTCTCCGAATACCTTTACCGAAAGCTCGCCCTTGACACCCGAGACCGCCTCTTCCATGTTGTCTTCGATCGGCTGCGAGAATCCCCAGATCACGCCAGGGATCTTTTCGAGATCCTTATCCATGGCGTCGATCAGCTCAACCTTGTTCTGATGAAACTGCGGCCGCCATTGTTCCTTCGGCAAGAGGTTAATGTTGTATTCGGTGTTGAAGAATCCGGTCCAGTCGGTTCCGTCGTCGGGGCGTCCGATCTGATCAACGACGTTAACGACCTCGGGATAGGAAGCCATGATATGGCGGGCTTCGGTGGAGATGCGCAGACTCTCGTCTGGACCCGTAGAGGGCGCCAGCGAACCGCGGGCCCAAATGGCACCTTCGTCGAGATGGGGCAGGAACTCCGAACCGATGACGCCGCTAAAGGCAAGATACAGAGTGAGGCAGAAGCTTGCCGCAGCAACTCCGACTGTCAGCCAGCGCTTATCAATGGCCCAGCTTAGGGCGGTGCGATAGCGCTCTCGCAACCACTCCATAGCCGGGTTTTTCCATTCCCTTACCCCTTTGCGGAAAAGAAGGCTGGACATAACCGGGGCCACGACCATCGAGAAGAAGAGCGCACCTGCGAGTGCGAACGCGACGGTCCAAGCCATGGGACGGAACAGCTTTCCTTCGACGGCTTGCAGCGTGTAGATCGGCAGATAAGCGGTGATGATGATCGTGATTGCATAGAACACTGGCCGCTGCACCTCGTGCGCGGCGGTGGTGATCTTCTCAAAAGCCGTCTTTCCATCATTGTTCTTCTGGCTGAGATGGCGAATGATGTTCTCCACCATGACCACCGAGCCGTCCACCACCATGCCGAAGTCGAGCGCGCCCAGCGAAAGCAGGTTTGCAGGAATATGTTTCAGGTCGAGACAGGTCGCGGCAAACAGTAATGAGAACGGGATGGTGCACGCGACGATGAAGGCGCCACGAAAGTTACCAAGGAAGACGAACAGAATAATGACGACGAGGATGATGCCCTCGGTAAGGTTGTGCAGCACCGTGTGCGTGGTGAAGTGCACCAGGTCGGACCGGTCGAGAAAGGGGACAACCTTTACACCCTTGGGCAGGATCTGATCGTTGAGCTGCTTCGTCTTGGCCTCAATACCCTTGAGCGCCGGATCGGCATCGTCACCCTTCTGCAAGAGCACCGTACCTTCGACCACGTCCGGTTCATCGATGATCCGGTTGGTCTTCGGATCACGCCAAGCCTTGCTGATCTGCCCCAGGCGGATCTTCGGACCTTGGTCGACAATTGCGATGTCCTTAATGCGGATGGGAGCGCCGTTCACCTCGCTCACGACGGTATTTTCGATATCCTGAACTGAGGTGAACAAGCCCTGCGCCTGGACGTTGATCTGCTGCGGACCGGTCTGGATGAAGCTGCCGCCAGCGTTCGTGTTGTTCAGGGACAGTTGGCTTTCGATCTGCGAGAGGCTCAGGCCGTACTCGATGAGCTTGTTCGGATCGAGACGGATCTGGTACTCCTTGGTCAGACCGCCGAAAGTGGCCTGATCCACGACGTGCGGCACATTTTTATACTGTTTCTGCAGGACCCAGTCGGCGATGGATTTCTGCTCCATCACGTCGTACTGCGGATTCGTGCTCTCCACCGTATACCAGTAGATTTGGCCTGCGGGGCTCCAGTCGGTTTGCAACTGCGGTACCAGATTGGCGGGCAGCGTAACCATGCTCATGCGCTCCAGCACGCGCTCGCGATTCCAGCTGTCGTTCGATTCATCGTTGAAGTTCATCATCAGACTGGAGATGCCGGCGAGCGTGAAGGAACGCAGATTGTCCAGCTGCGGAAGGCCCGCCATCGCGATCTCGAGGGGCACCGTCACCTGCTTCTCGATGTCCTCGGCCGAGTGCCCCGGCCACTGCGTGATGATATTCACGTAGTTGTTCGCGACGTCCGGATACGCGTCGATGGGAAGATTTTTGAAGGAGATAATCCCCCAAAGAAGCAGGAAGATAGCGATTCCGAGAACGAGAATCCTGTTCTTGAGGGCAAAATCGACCAGAGCCTTAATCATTGCGCCTCCAATGTCGTCTCAAGCTGCAGCACATTGGAAACAACTTCTTGTCCGCTCTGAATGCCGCTGAGGATCTCCTGCTTGTCACCGACCATGTCTCCGGCCTTGACCTCGACGCGGCGGAATTTATTGTCTGGGGCCGAGACGAAGACCCACTCGCGGTCGTGCAGGTGGAGAATCGCGGGTGCCGGTACAAGTGCGAAATGCTTCTTCTGGAGGCTCTTGAAGGTAGCGGTGACAAACATGCCCAGCTTCATGATGCCGCCAGGATTCGGCACTTCAATGCGGACCTTGGCGGTGCGGATTTGCGGATCGAGCACCGGACCGATGTCGGAAATGCGGCCGGTGAGAGGGCGGTCGGGATACGCGTTCAGCACGATCCTGGCTTGCTG
>JASHVE010000034.1 GCA_030039675.1 Acidobacteriaceae bacterium
CGCGCCACCATCAAGGTATTTCGCCACAAAGACATCTCCCATTGCGAAGAATTGCTCCAGGAGCTGCAGCAAAAACCCGGTCACAAGCTGGTGATCACCGACGGCGTCTTCTCGATGGACGGCGACATCGGCCCCGTCGACAAGCTCGCCGCGCTGGCTGAGAAATACGGCGCCATCATGATGGTCGACGACGCCCACGCCTCGGGCGTGCTGGGCCGCAATGGCCGCGGCTCAATCGATCACTTCGGCATGCACGGCCGTGTGGACGTGCAGGTAGGCACGCTCTCCAAGGCCATCGGCTCTCTCGGCGGCTACGTCTGCGGCAGCCGCGATCTGATCGACTACCTCTATCACCGCGCGCGGCCGTTTCTCTTCTCCACCTCGCATCCGCCGTCTGTCGCTGCTACCTGCATTGCCGCCTTCGACATTTTGGAACAGGAGCCCGAGCGCATTGAGCGTCTCTGGGCCAACACGCGGTATTTTCAGGGCGAACTGAAGCGCCTTGGCTTCAACATCGGCGGCATCAACACGCCGGCAACGGAAACGCCCATCACGCCCATCATCGTGGGAGAAGGCCGCGCGGCCATGGAATTTTCGCGAGCGCTCTTCGATGAAGGCGTAATGGCCACCGGCATCGCTTTCCCCACCGTGCCTGAAGGCAAAGCAAGAATCCGCGCGATCGTCACCAGCGAGCACACGCAAGCACAACTGGCGCAAGCGCTCGAAACGCTGGAGCGCGTGGCAAAGCGTCTAGCCATCTTGGGTTGACAGGTTGGTAAAGCTCCATAAGCTCTTGGCGGAAAGGAGTGATCAGGCCTACAATGCTTCCATCCCACCCGAAAGAATCGTGAATGAACCCAAACACCTGGGCTTGGTTTTTGGCGATAATAGGGACTGTTGCAAGCGTGGCTGGGGTTGTCTTTAGTTGGATGGCGTGGGCCCAAGCGAAGGGTGCGAAACAAGCTGCTACAGAGGCGGCTCGCATTGCTAAAACTAGAGACGCGGTGCATGAGTTCGCCAAACTAGCGGCAGACGCAAAAGATCTGTTAGCTGCGGTTCAAGACCAGCGGGTAGAAAGAGCGATTGAGGCTGTAAATGATTTAGTCCATCATCTGTCCGTCGCGTTATCTCGGCGAAGCGAATTTTTGACCAATAATGTCGAGCTAAAGGAAGCGATTAAGCAATTAAGCAGTGTCAGCAGTTACTTATCGTCGAGGGGCTTTCCGCAGGAACCTGGGGAAGTCCAAAAGCTGACGCGTCGGTGTCAACAAATCCATCAAACCGTCTGCGCAGTTCAAGGAATTCTCGAGAAGACGGTAGAAGGAGTCGAACAATGAGTAACACTCGGTACGCGGTGTCGGAATCTTCTTCTCTTGTTGAGAAGCTTATTGCGAGGACCCAGGAAGGCAAAATCGATTGGACCGAACCATCCTATTCATCTGACACCTCGGAGACCTTTGAGGCCAAACTAGATAATGATCTAAAGGTTTCGATCTGTTCTGAGAAATCGGGAGTGACATTTGCGGTCTATCTCGTAAAAGTGCCAGAGCGCCTGCTTCTCTCTGTGACTCTTGAGCACGACCCGAGCTTTGGATATGATCTTCCCGGAGAACGCGAGCTATACACCAGACTTGTCGAACTGCAGGAACTAGCCCGCCGTTCAGCGCTAAATGTTGATCAAAATCTTGCAAACGCTCGCGAATTTCTCGAGCGCCTAGCAGGCTAGCTGCTGACCAGAGAACGCTGCTATCGCCCAGATTGAACAGGCTGCAAAGATTGCCTATATGCACGCTTAGCGTTTTGCCGCCGGTTGCCCGGCCAATGCCGCCGGAGTCGCCGCCGCACCTGGCGCAGCCTCCTGTACATTGGGCACAAGCTCGAAATCGCTCTTCCAATCCCCGCTCGGCTTGCGGAACCACTCCACCACCTCTTTGTAGCTGCCGCCCATCTTCTGCGGGCACGAGGAGCTCAACACTTCCGTACGCTCCTTCGGAGTGAGCGACCACGACAGCGGATCGGTACCCACTTCTTCGGCGCTGTTCAGGTCAGGAAAGACCACGCGATGCACCTGCAGTCTGTCTTGCAGGGCGCGCTCCAGCAATGAGAGGCTGGCGAGATTTCTCGCCGTCACGGCCTCATGGCCGGCATTCCAAAAGCCTTCGAGCGGAGCCATCGCCTGATCCAGCAGGTTCCATGCCTCGGCAACAGCGCCGCGGCCGCCGCCTACGCGCTGGGTGTCCTTGTTCACGGTTTCATCATTGATCAGCGTTTCCGGGCTGTTGCGGATCTCAATTAACAAAATGCGCAGCTTGCGGTTGTTTTGCAGCTTGCTGTCGATGCTCTCGTGGTGTTGCAGCTCTTCCGGATCCATCGTCTTCTCGTCCTTCGGGCGCACCAGCGCATAGCGAAGAAATTCCAGAATCGATGCAGTTCCATCATTGTCGTAGTAGCCGCCGTCAACCATATGCACGCTGTGCCAGTCTGCGGAGACGGGCGCGCGCGTAGCCGAAGAGACAATGGGAAACGTGGCGGAGAGCTGCGCCGCCGTCGCCAACGGCAAATCGAAGACCTTATCTTTGCAGCAGCCAAACGCATCCACAAACGACTGCGCCGGATAATCCGAAGCCGAGTCGAGCGGGTATTGCGGCAAATGATAATTCGACAACAGGAAGCGCTCGCCGCGCTCCACCGTGGTGGTGTTCATGGTGAAGGCCGGCGGCATTTTGCCGCTGGCGGGGATCAGGTTCCTCACCGCCAGCCACGACTCGATGTTCCTGCCCTCATTTTGCGACTCCGCATCTTCGGGTTGGAGGTAGGACTCCTGCTGCGGCGTGTTCTTATCCTGCTGCGGCGCGAAGTAGTGGACCACCGTCGGCCAGTCACCATTGCAGTACGGATTGCTGAGGTTGCGCCCAAACGCCTTGCGCAGTGCCCAGGTGCGGTCTTTAAAGAGCGGACCGGCGCTCAGATCGCCGTCGCCCGAAGATTGAGGAAGAATCAGCGGCATAAACGGAATCGTGGCCTTGGGGATGTCGTAGTACGCAAGCGCCCATCCCACGGCCTCCAGGCTGGAACACTGCGCCGTCGTCTGCATGCGCACCCAGTTCGGACCGCTCGGGTTCTCAATCTCGCGCAGATACGAGAGCAGGCCAACGCTGCCGCCGGAGACCGTGCTCATGAGAAGAACGTTTTGCCGGAAGGGCAGGTTTGCGTTCTGGAAGGCCATCTCCAGCTGCGCCAGCACCGCCGAAGTCCACGCCGAAGCGTGCAGGCCGCCGCCGGTGGAGGTGACGATGATGAGCGGATAGTCCGACTGATTCGCGGCCGGCAAGTCCGCGAGCCGCATGTCCAGCACTGCAGCCGGCGTGGGTAGCGCTGCCGTAGCCGCATCGCCCTTTGCCACGGTCGTGGAAAAGTAGTGCTCTTCGCTGTCTCCATACCAGCCAAGCATGCGGGGCAACGTGGCAAGAACGAGTAGCGTCGTGAGCACTGGCACGCGATAACGGTCCACGAAAAAAGCAATCCCCGCCAGGACCCACATCACCAGCGTGACCGTGAGCAGCAGGACGGCAAATACCGGAAACCGCTCCGCGGCGGTGCGAACGTAAAGTATGAAGTCGGCAAGCCAAAAGCCGGCCACACCGATGGTCATGGTCAGCTGCCACTTGAAAAGACGCCCGCCGGAGCCGGGCGTCGCACCCCAGAAAACAACCAGAATCAGCCCACCGGCGGCAGCCAGAACCACCAGCATGACGATCGATAAGCCGCGTGCGGGCACCGGCGCTGTCAGCGGCCAGGTGACCACGTAAACCAGAGTCAGAACAACGGTGGTCACCAGTACAAAGATATGGCCCTCATAGGGCGTGCCGTTTGGATACAGGTAACCGGTCAGCCTGACGAGCCGATTGCAGACACCCGCAAATGCAACCACACCTTTGGTAAGCCAGCTGTATCGGAGCGGGGTATATGCCGTTTCGAGCGTTGCCGCAGGCGGAGGCTGAGCCGCCAGATCTGTTCCCGGCCTGTGCAGGCCGAACCATGCGCGCGGAAACAGCATAGTGCGTGCGGCAGTCTTGCCGAGCACAATCTTGCCGGGCTCCTGCGCCGGTATATCGTAGGTCAGATAGAACCACGCGTTCGCGCTCCACCAGATGAATCCCGCCAGCACCGTCCCAATGAGGAAACCCGGCCAGATCTCCGAGGCAGGCACGCCTTCGCTCTGACTGTTGCCGAACATCTCAAAGAACACGTACAGGTTGGGAAGCTGAAACAGCACCACCGCGACCGTCTCTAGCAGCCAGTGCGCGTTGTCGTTCACCAGCAGCAGCTTGAGGGTGCTCGGTATGCCTTCATTGAAGCGTTCCGGGCCGTTCGCCAGCACCACTCGAGCCAGAACCAGCGCCGCAAATCCAGCCGAGACCAGGAAAAAGGTGACGCAGAGATATTGTTCCCAGTGCTCGGGCACCAGGATTCCGCGGATGAGCGTGCAGGCTCCCGTGCCATTCAGCACAATCATCAGCGGTGCAAAGGCCAGCAACCCCAGGCTGAAGCGCAGGAAGTAGAGATAGCGAACCCACCGGAAGGCCGCCTTCAGAAAAGCGGCGATTTTCTCGATCATCGACTGCCTCACGATCAAGAAGAAGATTGCCGATTCCGCGACCGCTGCGCTGGTTTTGTTATGGGGTAACGGATGACTCTGCGTTGACGCGCAGCAGGTGGCCCATGCTCATAGCCGCAAATCCAGAGTGCAGTAAACCGCGAAAGAGGGAACGCGAAGAATAACCTTCGGGGAATCGGACCTAGCATAGCGTATGGGCCGCGGGTGTCAAGTATTCAATTCCATACGCGAGCGGCCCGCCGGCGCTCTGTAGTATTGAGAGGAGAAGGACACGGCTCACGGTCCCACGCATGATCGCTCACCTGCGCGGCAAGCTTATCCATAAAGAGCCCGGCCAGGCCATCGTCGAGGCCGCAGGCGTCGGCTACGACGTGGTCATCTCCGTGCCCACGTTTACGGCGCTGCCTTCACCCGGCGCGGAAACCTCACTCCACATTCACACGCAGGTCAGCGAGGACCAGATCGCGCTCTTCGGCTTTCTCGACCGCGAAGAGAAGCGGCTTTTCGAGCGCCTGATCACAGTGAACGGCGTCGGCCCCAAGCTGGCCATTAAAATCCTGAGTGGCCTTTCCAACGAGCGCACCGTACAGGCTATCCGCGCGCAGGACCATGCCCAACTGGTCCGCATTCCCGGAGTGGGGAAAAAACTCGCGGAGCGCCTCGTTGTGGAGCTCAAAGACAAGCTCGACGATTTCGCCGTAGCGCCCGCGCCGGCCGCTGTGCAGGGACCGGCCGTCGATGACGTGCTCTCGGCGCTCGTCAACCTCGGCTACCAGCGGCCCGCCGCCGAAAAGGCCATCGAGCAGGCTATCGCGAAGGAGAAAACGCTCGCGGCGGATTTCGAAGGGCTCTTCCGCGGCGCGCTCAAAGTGATCCGCTAGCGACGAAAATATTCGCTACCGCATCTTGTTTATAGAGGAATTGAAGATGGCCATCGTCCGAAACTGCCCTTCCTGCGGAAAAGCGAATCGAATTCCTGCCAAGCACATTGCTGACACCGGACGCTGCGGCGCGTGCAAGACCGCGCTGCCTCCCATGGCGGAGCCGATTGTGGTGGGCACTGCCGAGTTCGACGAAATCATTCGCGACAACACGGTTCCCGTGCTCGTCGATTTCTGGGCGGCGTGGTGCGGTCCGTGCCGCATGGCTGCGCCTCACGTGGCGCAGGTAGCGCGCGACCTCGCAGGCCGTGCCGTTGTGCTCAAGGTCGATACGGAAAAGTTTCCGGAGCTCGCCGCACGGTATAACGTCCAGAGCATTCCGAATTTCGCGGTATTCTCCGGCGGAAAACTCGAGTTCCAGCAGGCAGGCCTGGTCGACGCGAACACGATGAAG
>JASHVE010000485.1 GCA_030039675.1 Acidobacteriaceae bacterium
GGAACATCCGTTCGTAGGCGTGCGGGAACTGGAACGGCAGGGCTGGCCAGACGAGGTACGCACGGCGATTCTCGGTCACGCGCAGTACTCGGGCGTGCCGCGCGCCACACATCTGGCCAAGGCGCTGTTTGCTTGTGACGAGCTGGCGGGGTTTCTGACCGCATGTGCGCTGGTGAAGCCCAGCAAGGCGATTGCCGATGTGGAGGTGCCCGGCGTGAGGAAAAAGATGAAAGACAAGGCATTCGCGAAGGGCGTGAACCGGCAAGACGTGATTCAAGGGGCCGGGGAGCTGGGCGTGGATCTCGATGCGCACATCGGGTTCTGCATTGAGGCGATGAAGAGACGGGCAGGAGAACTGGGGCTGTGAGCAGCCACTAGCGCTGTGCGAACCACCTTGGACGATTCAATTTTGGCTTGCGTTTCGATCTACCTGTCGCAGCCGCACAGGTGTTCCCAGAGCTGGATGAGCATGATGGCTGCCAGTTTGACATGCGGCCCACAACGGGGCGCAAGTAACCGGTTTGTTTTCCACAATTGGGTACCATTTCCCGATTGTCAAACTGGGAATTGTCGGTAAGGATGTTCGTAAATCCTTGGCGGTTCGTGCGTTGAACCGTAGCTAACATTGACTGTGCACGAATCCCTTTCCACTTCTTCTATTTCCGATGGTCGTCCTCTGCGCTTTCGCGCGACCTTTGCGTCGTTCCCGACACACATCCGGCAGATCGAGGCAGAACGGGCAGCGTTTACCGTGTGGCAGCGCATCCAGCGCCGGAGGCAGTGGCTGCGCTGGCTGGGCAACCTATGGCCCGTTGCAGCCGGGTTGGCACTGGGCCTGGAGGCTCCCAAGCTGTACGCGCTCATGGTAAAGTTCGAGCCGTGGGGTTTGTGGCTGGTCTTCCCGTTTGCCGTGCTGGCATGCCGACCAGAGCTGCACGCCGTTGGGCAACTCGTCCGCAATCTGCCGGTAGTGGTGCTCTACGCTCAATTCCCTATCGAGGGACTAATCGCCCGTTTGGCGTTGCGGCGCCGCGTTACTGTTTCCGGAGTGGCTGGGCAAGTCTTTTATTTACACTATTTGGCTGGGCTCCAGCTGGTGATGATCGGGGGCGCCGTCACCCAGGCATTGATGCGCTGAACCGGGCGTTTGGCCCGCAGCTGGAACCCCCAACTTGTTAGAAATTGCTGAGAAATTGCTTGCATCCCCACCGTGGCTGGCGGATGATGGAGGGGAGATCCCTGGCTAGTTTTCTACCTCGCGCACGCACAGCCATGACCAACTTACCTGGCACGATCCCCCCTGCCAAAGACCGCTCCGGTGTAACGGACCGTGGCAAGGTGCTGCATCCGTTCGACCGCGCGGATGAGGTACTCGAGAAGCGAGGAGCGCCGCCCAGGTATGCGTCCATAATCTGGCCTTTTCTGGTGGGATTGGTCCTTGCCGTGATTGCGCCCAAGCTTCTGGACGTACTGGACGGTTTCGATCCCTGGATCAAGCGTGCCGTGTTTCCTTATGTGCTTTTGGTCCGGCGGCCGGAGTTCGGGTTGAACTGGGAACTTGGGGGCTATCTGCCGCGCCTGGTGCTGCTGGCGCAGTTTCCGCTGGAAGGGCTGCTCACTATGTTCAACCTTCGGCGGCGGTTCCCGCTATGGGTCGCGATCGGGCAGCTGATCGTCATCCACTTGGTGGGTGTGTTCGTGCTGTTCCTTCTCATCCAGGCGGAGGGACGATAGGAGCGGCCAGCCCGGCAGCTCGAATGTTACGTTATCGGAAATTAAGCCAGCGGGTTTTTCGACCGCAATTCCGCGACAATCTCTGCAGCTGCGGCGCGTGCCTGCTCCTCTTTATCAGGTGAAAAGCTGATGGCGCCGACCCGGGCGTGTCCGCCACCGCCATAACGCTCGCAGATCTGTGCAAGGTTGACCATCTTCGCCGGGTCGGCCTTCGTCCAGGGATTCGATCCCACGGCCACCTTGGTGCGGAAACTGGACTTCGATAAGCCAATGGAATAGGTGGCATTGGGGTGCAGATAGTACGGGATGAATTTGTTGAAGCCTTCGAGTGGATGGTCGGTGATGTCGAAGAAGATGGTGCCATTGCGCTCTTCGGCGCGGCTGCGGATGAGCGCGATCGCTTGATGATGGCGTTCCAGAAGCGGGGGCAACAGTGGCGCGACGAAGGGCTGGTTCAGCACCTCGCTTAATGGCATTTCGGTAAGCAGCGGAATAAGACGGGGAATGAACTCCGGGTCCTGCGTGGATTCAATGATGAGCGTCAGCTTCATGGCCGGCTCGGCCATCTCTACCGCCGCTTCCGGGCTCTCGTAGCGGGCGCCATCCACGATGTCGGCCCAGTGAATCAGATCAGCGACGGGCGCGGTGTCGAATTCGTAGCGGGTAGAAGCGATATGCGCCAGAAAGCTGGTGCAGGAGGTGTAGCTGGGATCGAAGAACTTGCGCGAAGCGCAACCGGGAACCCGCTGGCAGGCAAGAAAATGCTCGTGGTCCTGTGGAGTGAGGAACGCGGAAAGGTGATGGTCGAACCACCAGGTGATACGGGGCGAGGCGGAGTACTTGAAATCGACAATTGCGTTCTCGTCGCCGGTGAAGGTGGCTTCGTCAAAGAGCGCGCCGGCACGATGTACCAGCCCGTGGTACTCATAGCTCGCGCCCTGAGTAATCCGCTCGCGATGGAATCGCGTGAACAGAGAGGCCGAGCAAGCTCCGTCAAAGCATTTGTCGTGATAAAAGACGCGAACTCGCAAAACCTGGGGTCCTCCCGGAACGGAAAATCTAGGGAACTGGAACTGAATAGCATCAAGGGCTGAGGCCTTTGTGTCAAGCGGGCGAGCCTGCTGCGGGTGGATGTTTGTGATCACTGACGAGCGCCGCAGCCATCAGTTACCCTCAGTAGGTTCGCGCGATGACCAACGATCCGGTCCAGACTCGGTATCCACTGACCCAGGGAGTCAACCCGTGGCTTGTGACGGCGTCCGTGATGCTTCCGACATTCATGGAGGTCCTCGATACAGCGATTGCGTCTGTGGCGCTGCCGTATATTGCGGGCTCTCTGTCGGCCTCGAACTCCGAAGCCACCTGGGTACTCACGAGCTATCTGGTTGCCAATGCCGTGATTCTGCCGGCGTCGAACTGGTTCGCGCGGCGTTTCGGACGCAAGCGGTTCCTGCTGACCTGCGTGATCATCTTTACCGTCGCCTCGTTCTTCTGCGGCGCGGCGCCTTCGATGGCCGTGATCCTGCTGGCGCGTATCGTGCAGGGTGCGGGCGGCGGCGCGCTGCAGCCGCTCTCGCAGTCGATCCTGCTCGAGAGTTTTCCGCCCGCGAAGCGCGCCGCGGCGATGGCGGCCTACGCGCTCGGAATTGTAGTGGCGCCGGTGCTGGGCCCTACGCTGGGCGGCTGGCTAACGGATACCTACAGCTGGCGCTATGCCTTTTACATCAATGTGCCGGTGGGAGTTCTGGCTGTGATCATGATCAGCCGCTTTGTGCACGATCCACCGTATATCAAGAATGCAAAGGTGAGCGCCTTCGACAACATCGGCTTCGGCCTGCTGATTGTGTGGACGGGCTGCCTGCAGGTGGTGCTGGATAAAGGACAGGAAGACGACTGGTTCGGCGCAATCTGGGTGCGATGGGCTGTTGCCGCGTTGGTCGTTGCGCTTGTCCTCTGGGTTTGGCACTCGTGGACAAAACCGGAGGGGCTTGTCGATCTGCATGTGCTGAAGGACCGCAACTTCCGCGCCGGATGCTTCATGATTGCCATGCTGGGGATGGCGATTTACATCACCATCTCAATGCTGCCGCTCTTCTATCAGGAGGTGCTCGGCTACACGGCTTTCAACGCCGGCCTGGTGGTGGGGCCGCGCGGCATAGGCTCGTTTATCGGCTCGCCAGTAGTGGGCTTTCTGGCTTCGCGTTTCGATCAACGCAAGCTGCTGTGCGGAGGCTTTCTCGGCTTTGCCATCTGTTCCTATATCTTCAGCGTAGTCAATCTTGGGATTGGCCCGTTCACGCTGCTCGTACCGATCATCTTCACTGGATTCACGTTGAGCTTTGTTTTTGTGCCGCTGGCAACCATCACGGTGGCGACGATTCCGAACCGTGAGATGGGCAACGCGACGGGCCTGTTCAACATGCTGCGCAATATCGGCGGCTCGGTGGGGATCTCAATTGCGACCACGGCACTGGTGCGCAGGGCGGCGCTGCACCAGAACGATTTGAGCGCGCATCTCACGCCTGCGACTGCAATGCTGCAGCAGCGGTCGGCGACTCTAGGTGCGTATCTCGCGCACCATATGAGCGCAGCGAGCGCGCGCGGCGGGTCCTTCGGTTTAGTTTACAACTTTCTACAGCAGCAATCGGTGCTGCTCTCGTATGTGGATATCTTTCGCTGGACGGCCGTGCTGGCGTTCTTTTGCGCGGGCGCGGTGTGGCTGTTCAAGAAGCAACCGAAACATGCGGCTCCGCCGCCAGGCGCGCATTGAGGAT
>JASHVE010000486.1 GCA_030039675.1 Acidobacteriaceae bacterium
AACTCGCTTATCGGCCCCGGCATCAATGACATCGACGTATCGCTGGTCAAGACCACACCACTCTCTCGCGTCCATGAAGGCTTCCACGCGGAATTCCGTGCAGAAGCATTCAACGTGCTCAATCATCCAATGTTCCAGGTGCCAGGTCGCACCTCTACTGCGGTATTCAATGCCACCGGCGGGGCGCTGGACTCACAAATTCTCACGGCCACGTCAGTGGATGAGCGGGAGATGCAATTCGGCGTGAAACTCGTCTTCTGAAGAGAAACAAAGCTGGATACCCTGTCCTTTCGCGCTTGATCTGGCGAAAGGACGGGAGCCACAACGTCTGATGTGAAAACCATCTTGTATCCCGCGGGTCACCTGAGACGGTGTGAGGCTACAGCGGTTTCACAGTTGCCATATCCCGAAGCCACTGCTGCAAAGTGGCATTTTCCTCAAGAAAATGCCACCTTCCGCGGCTTCGGCAAGGGCACGTCAACTGTGGAACCGCTCTAAGTTGTGCGCGAAGAGCAGGGGAGCAGCTCTTCCCCGCTTTAACCGAGTTGTCCTTTGCCGAAGTTGAATCGTCCAGGCCGCCGCTGTTTCGCCAGAAGCCGGCGTATCCAGACTTTGACAAGCTACTGAAGCTTCTTCAATTGTTCGAGCGCAGTGGAAGCCGGCAAGGGCAGAAATACCTTCTGCCGGGTCACCGAATCCTGGCCTTCGCGGCTGAGGATGAAACGCAGGAACTCGGCGACTTCCGGTTCAATCGGCTTGCCGGGCGCCTTGTTGAGATATGCATACACTGAGCGGGTCAGCGGATAGGTCCGATCCGTCACAGTATCCAGCGTGAACGGAATGTACGGTCCGCCGTTTTTCTCAGCCAGCGCAAGGGCCTTTACCTGCGCGGTCATTTCATGGATGCCGCTATAAGCAATGGCGTATTTGTCAGCGGCGAGATCCCTCATCATGAATGCATCGGATGAGATGACCGGCTTGTCGTTCTTGTCGTACGTGTTGGAGTATTCTTTCAGGTCACAGTTCCAGCGTGGGCCAGTTGGGAGCGTCGGACCGCCGGCGCCGCCCTGCTGCAGTACCTTCAGCGCAAAGAACGCGGCAATGTTGTTATCGGTCGGATAGCCGAACACGTGAATGGGCTTGTCGGCCCACTCGCCTTTCAATCCGAGCTGACCCCAGGTGCGGATGTTCACACCCGGGCAGCAGCCAAAGATCGAAGCCAGTTGAGGCAAGGTGATCTTCGCAAGGGGATTTGCCCTGTTGACAAAGATCCCCAGCGCATAAGCCTCATACTGAGTGTCGAAGCTGCCTGTAGCGATTGTGATCTGCAGGGCATCGTATTTGAACATGCGGCGAAAAGCGAGGCTCTCCAGGGGTGCGATCTCCAGGCCCAGCAGTGCGATGTCGGCGACGTTGAAGACGAGCGCGGGGATTCCATGCGCTGTGCTGGTCAACTGATCATCGAAGACCACATCCGGCTGGTACTTGTGGAATGCCTGCTCCCAATTGTGGAGCATCACCCCCTGGTGCTCATCGCCGCGAATGCGGATGGTGCCCGAGACATGCTGCAGTGGAGTGTACGCAGCCAGCGCGCCGGGGCGCTGCGCGATCGATAGCGCAGACCCCAGCGCAAAGACCACCAGCGATTGCAGCGCCCTCACAGCACGCATTTCAACCTCCGCAATCTTCGCCCGAGTTTTTATTGAATCGTCTTGAGACCTTCCTGCACGGTCGCTGCGTCCAGCGGCAGGTACTTGCCGTCTTTTTCCAGCAGTTCCTGCCCCTGCCTGCTCAGGACAAAGCGCACGAACTCACGAATCTTTGCATCGACTTTCTTACCCGGCGGGATATCGAACCAGAACGACTGCCCGCCCCAAAGCGGATACGTGTGGTTCTGCAGTGCGTCCATCGAGTAGTGCACATACGGGCCGGCATCGGTTTCGGCCAGATCGAGAATCTTCACATCGGTGGGAAAATTAGGGTGGAAACGCACATACCCGATTCCGTTGGGATCATCGCGGACATGGTCGACAATCTGGTCGGCCTCGAGATAAGTCTTGCCGTCCGGCTTTGTATAGTTTGCGAATGCCAGCAGATTCTCGTTCCATTTGTCGGAAGACTTCAGCACTCTGTCTGAAAACTCGAGAGCCGTGGCGTAGCGCAGGCTGTATCCATAAGTATCGATCGTCTGGGAGGCGAATGGCCCAGTGACGCCCAGCTGCCCCCAGGTGCGGATGTTTTGTTCAGGGCCGCGCGCCAGCTCGGGACGCCACGTCGTTTTCACCCATCCCCCAGCCCTCTGCGCGCCAAAGATCCCATCCAGCTGCGGAAGGGTGATTCTGGTCATGGGGTTGGCCTTGTTTACCACAATGACCATGTTGTTCTGCCAGCCGACGACATCGTAGGAACCGGTAAGGATGGTCACGCCGGTTGGCGCGTAACCCTTCAGCCGCTGGTAGGAAAGGTAATCGTAGAAGCTTGGCTCATGAGTGATGCCGATATCGGCCTGCCCGAGGTAGAGACAGGGAATGGCATCCGCCGCGGTTTGCAGGTTGTATTCGATGGTGATGCCGGGCTGGTATTTCGCAAAGGCATCTTTCCACCAGCCGCCCAGCGGTGAGTCTCCGATATAGTTGTTGCCGCAGATGCGCAGCGTGCCGGTCGGATGGCCCTCCGGGACGTAGTCAGGAAGCGCGCTCAGATCGAAGGTTCGAGTGTATGCCGGGTTCCTGGCAATCTCAGCCATGCGGGCGCGCCGCTCCTTGGCCGAGCCCTCAGGATATTTCTTCGATTCCGCGTTGGGCTGGTACTTGTCGCTCATCTGCGAGTTGGCGAGAGGCGTAACTGCGAAACTCACCGCCAACAGTGCCGCGGCAAAAAAACTGCGATGGAGTGCCATGTAAGTGTCCCTCAGTCTGCTGATTGGTCAAGAGTCGATGGAGCTTGCCATCCAAGGGTGAACGCGACAGATTAACGAGCAGGGAAGCCAAGATGAGAGAATATTCATTCAAGCTTCTTCAATTGCTCCTCCACCTCATTCGCGTTCAGCGGCAGAAAGTCTCCCGAGCTCCGCACCAGCGCCTGCCCTTCGGGGCTCAGCACAAAGCGCAGGAACTGCAGTACCTTGGAGTCTACGGGCCTGTCCTTGGTGCGATTGATGTAAATATAGACGCCCCGCCGCAGAGGATACGTGCCGTCAACAACGCTTTCTCGTGTGAGCGGGACGGCAGCTCCCAGGCCGGCGACAGGCACCGCCTTGACTGCCGGGCTGGTGTATTGGAGGGTAGAGACCGCGATTCCGTAAGGATCGCGCGCCAGCGCATCGGCAATTTGTTCGGCTGCCGGATAGGTCTGCCCATCAGCGCGGATTCGGTCCTTGAATTCGCGGACAACCTCCCAGTTCCAGCAGTCCCTTTTCTCTTGAATCGCCCGTTGAAGGAACGCGCCGGTTCCGGTCTGGTCATCGTACAAGAATGCATGGACGGGTCTGCTCTTCCACGCTCCTCCTAATCCGGCCATCGCCCAGGTTACCGGGGCATGCGGATCGGCAGGGCAGCCCAGCAGTGATGCGAGCTGTTCCATGCTGATCTCCTTCAATGGATTGCGCCGGCTGACGAAGACAGCGAGAGCCGGCGTCTCGCCTTCAGTTTTCAGGCTCCCATTCATGACCCGGATCCCCAGCGGCTTGACCCGGAAGACCCACTCGAAGCCCATTACTTCATTTGCCGTTGCCGGCCTGCCCATCAGCGAAAGATCAGATGTGCCGGTGATAATCCCGGCCATTCCGCTAGCCGTCCCGAGCAGTGTGTCCTGGAACGCTATTTCCGGGTGATGCTTGCGAAAACCAGCTTCCCAAGCGGTCATTGTGTCGCGCATGGCGCCGTCGCCCCAGCTTCGGATCACTTTCGGAGCAAGCGGCTCAGAAGAGTACGCAAGCCCCGCCTGTTGAGCCATACAGGTTGCGCACCATGCGAAGGCCAGGGCCGCAAGATTGGCTTTGCCGCTCCTCAATTCAGCTTCTCCAGCTCATGGCGGGCCGCCTCTGGCTGCATCGGCAGATATTTCCCGTTGCGCACAATAGCCGCCTGCCCCTGGCGGCTCAGGATATAGCGCAGGAATTCCTTTACCTTGGGATCGACCGGCTGGCCCGGCACGCGATCGATCTCGGCGGGAATGATCCTTCCCAGCGGATACCGGCGATTGATGAGTGCGTCCTTGGTGGCGGCATAGAATGGGCCGCCTGCGTTGCGCCCCACCGCCAGCGGTTTCACCGCATCCGCAGGCTTCATGTAACGCACATTCGACAGTGCCAGACCGTACGGATCCTTCGACAGATCATCCAGAATCTGCTGGCCGCTGTCATAAATTGTTCCGTCGGCATTGTGGATGTGCGCGTACTGCTTCATGCC
>JASHVE010000035.1 GCA_030039675.1 Acidobacteriaceae bacterium
ACGGCAAAATGCTCGAAGCACCGGAGGGCGCAATCGCCGTCACAGTCCCGGCCGCGGTATCGGCCACATACACGTAGCCCCGCGGATCGACGGCAACTGCGCCCGGCGCCTGCAAGGTAGCAAGCGCGGTACCTGTGGCGCTCACGCCCTGAGCTTGAGCGGCGGGTGCAAACTGGAAGATTTGTTTGCTGTTGGAGTCGGAGACGTACACATTGCCGGCATTATCCGCAGCCAGTCCTGTCACTGCCAGATTTGAGCCGAAGCTGATCTGGGCCGCAGGATCGAGTGTTGCGCCGGCGCCGAGGCCGATTCCCGTCAGCCCCAGCAATGCCGCGTTCCCTTCTGCGCTGTCCACTGTGAGTCCGGTCGAACGTGCACCTGGGACTGCCGGCGTGAAGCTCGACGACAGCAGACAATCAGCGGTGGAGTCAGAGTTTGTCGTACAAGTTGATGCGGTGAGCGACCACTCAGTGGAATGGAGGACGAGACCGTTATTGCTCGCCAGATTGTCACTCGGGACGAAGTGCAGTTCGACGGCCTGCGTCGTCGTGCTTGCAGCCGCTGTCGCCGGCGACGCGAGGCCAGTGGTCACCTTTCGGATGCGTGCGTTGAGCGTGTCGGAGATGTAGACATTGCCGAGTGTATCTGTCCCGACGCCAATTCCGTTGCCACCGTCGCCAATAACCGCTTGTGTCGCCGGGCATCCGTCGCCGAATTTATCGGTTGCAGTGGCGCAATTCGTGCTTGTTTTACCCGCAATGGGCCGGATATACGCGGTGTGCGCATCCAGGAACCAGGCCACACCGGTGCCGTCAGAGATGTAGATGTTGCCGCTCGTATCGATAGCCAGCTTTTGCGGACTCATGCTCACATTGGTTGCCAGCGTCGGATATGGTCCCGATGAACTGCCGCCGCCTGCGACGGTATAGATGTATCCATTCTGCGGCGAAGTGATGCCCAGCGTCGCCAGCAGCGCATCGAGCGGCGAGCCGGTTCCGCAGGTCACGCAGACCACTCTGATTTTTTGCGAATCGGCGATATACACATTCAGATTCGCATCGGTCATTACGCCCTGCGGGTTATCTATAGTGGCCGAAGTTGCCGGTCCACCATCGCCTGACGACGAGGCAGCGCCCGTGCCTGCGAACGTATGGATGGTGCCGGTGATGTCGACTACGCGAATCTTGTTATTCGAAGTGTCGGCGATGTAGATGTTGCCGGCGGTATCGGTCCACACACCGCGCGGCCCATTCACCTCGGCGGACGCAGCCGGGCCGCCGTCGCCAGAGCTGCCCGCCGATCCCGTGCCCGCCACCAGATACAACAGCCCGGTGGCTGCACTCACCTTGAACACCTCGTGGCTGTCGTAGCCCGCAATATAAATATTGCCTTGCGTGTCGGACGACACACCGCGCGGCTTATCAATGCTCACCTGCGTTGGCGTGCAGCCAACAGTAGCCGTGGGAGCACAGGCCGAGCCGCTCACCTTGCCTGCGAAGTCAGTAATCACACCGTTCGGAGCAATGCGCCGCACCACGCTGGCGACCGCATCCGTCAGATACACGTTGCCGAATGGATCCGCGGCAACGCTGCGCAGATCGACTGACCCGCCAAAGACGATCGATGTCGCCGGGCAGCCGTCGCCGAAGCTATCCGTCGCATTGGAACAGTTGGCGCTGGCTCCGCCGGCCAGCGTTGTCATCGTGTACGGAAGCGCAATGGGATTACTCGGCAACGCGAGAATTGTCCCCTGCGTCACCGTGAACTGCATGGGCGCCGATGCGGAGCCGGCGAAGCTGCCGCTCGCCGCGTAGGTCGCCGTCACATTGTCGGTACCGATCGGCAGATCGATGCCGGCCGTTGCTACAGAGGTATTCGCAGTTGAGCTTACAATCAACGTCGCCGTGGTCGCCTGCGGAATTCCGCTGCCGGTAGTGGTGTAAGTAAAGGTGACCGTCCCGGTAGGCGCTCCGACTGAAGAAGTCACCGTCGCCGTCAATGCCACTGGATGACCCAGCGTGGTGTTGGTGGTATTGGCTGACAACGCCGTCGCGGTTGGCGCAGGCGTCACGGTAACGGTAGCAGTGGCCGACGTCGATCCGTCATTCGCGGAGTCGCCGCTATACACCGCATAGATGCTGTAGGAGCTTGTGCTGTAAGGCAAGCTGATGCTGGCGGTCGCCGTTCCCGAACTAAGAGCCCCGGTCGCAAACACCGAGCCATTCACGATGAATTCCACTGTACCCGTCGGGTTGCTCCCCGTAACCGCTGCCGTCGCGGTAAACGAGCTTCCGAATGAAATCGAGCTCGGCACGCCGGACAGTGTCGTCGTGGTGCCGCCGAGGCTGCCCGCATTTACCGTGATCACATAGGGCGCAGTCGTTGAATAGACCGTTTGGCCCGTGGTGAGCGTGTAGTTCGAATCGCCTGAGTAAGTCGCCGTGAAGGTATGCGTTCCCGGCGTGAGCCCAGTGAGCGGAACGAAGATGGTATCCGTGCTGCCCGGCAGCGCAACCGTCGTAGAGCTGCTGGTAAGCGCATCGGTAAGGGTGACCGTGCCGGTGGGATAGGCTGCGCCGCCAACAGCAGGAGTTAGAATCACAACCGCTGTAGCGTTCTGGCCTTCGGTAATGCTCTGCGGAACTCCGTTGGGCCCGGTCAGCTCCGGCACAATGTAGGTGAAGCTGCACTCCGGCGGATTCAGGCTGGTTTCTGTGATGTTGTTGTTGACGGTGTTGCCGTTGGCTCCAACAAATGTTGCATAGTCGCTGATGAAGTCGCTCGACACCTGTCCCGGACCGTAGCTCATCGCCACACTCGTTGGCGCCGGGCTGAAGTCGGAGGCAGGATAACTGCTGGGGAAGCTCACGTTGTCGAGTGTGATACCCAGCGAATAAATCGTGCCGTTGTTGTTTGTGCCGGTGAACTGCGCCGTTCCCGCAGTGAGGAACGTGAGATTCTGCATCAGGATGTTTTCCAAATTTGGGCTGGCTGTTCCGGTCGTGTCTTCGTAGTTCGGGCTAAAGACGATCTCCGCCTTGTGATCCTGGAAGCACGAGTTCGAATACTGAATGTTGGTGACCACGCCGCCGCGATCGTAACCCGACTTGATCCGGATGCCGGTTGAGTTGCTGTCGGCAGTGTCGTCGATCGAGCTGCCGGCACCCGCAACTCCATTGCCCGAAAGCAGATTGCTGTCGAAGAGCACGTTGCTCAC
>JASHVE010000487.1 GCA_030039675.1 Acidobacteriaceae bacterium
CCAGGCGGTTGGTGGATATTCTCATCGCCGGCTCCCGCCCAGCCAAATAACCCTAGATTTCTCCAGTAAACAGTGGCTAACGTCGAATTGCCGGAGGAGTAACCAGGGGATGCCGGAGAGCAAATACGATTTCGATGTGATAGAGTCTTTTCTTCTGCCGTTTTCTCAACTTGCAGTGGATGACTTGCGCCGTCGCCTGCAAGAGACGCGATGGCCGGAAACCGTTGCTGGGGCAGGGCGGTCGCTTGGCACCGATCGCGAATTTCTTATGGATCTCTGCCATTACTGGATGGATACATTTGACTGGAAATCGCAGCTCGACCGCATAGCGACTTTACATCATTACCGTTACCAGGCCAAAGAAGGGCATATCCACTTCATTTACGAAAAAGGCAACGGTCCGTCGCCGATGCCGCTGATTCTCACGCACGGCTGGCCCGGTTCGTTTCTGGAGATGCTCAGGATTCTGCCTCTTCTGACAGATCCTGCATCGCATGGACATGACCCCGCCGACTCGTTCGATGTGGTCATTCCGTCGCTGCCCGGCTTCGGTTACTCCGACAAGCCAAGCGAACTCGGCATGAACTTCTTTCGGATCGCAGAGATCTGGGTGGAACTGATGGGCGCGCTGGGGTACGAAAGGTTTGCTGCGCAAGGTGGAGACCTCGGGGCCGGCGTGAGTACCGCACTGGGTCTGCGCCACAGCGACCGCATCATCGGTATCCATCTCAATTTCATTCCCGGTTCCTACCGTCCTCATCTGCCTCACGGTACGACGCCAACAGAATTGGAGCAACGCTTTCTAGCCGGCGCTGCAAGCTGGTTCGACGAAAACGGCGCCTATGCGCACATTCAGGGAACGCGCCCGCACACCTTGGCCTACTCACTCAACGACTCGCCTGCCGGCCTGGCTGCTTGGATCGTCGAGAAATTCCGCGAGTGGTCTGACTGCGAAGAAGATGTCTACCGCAGCTTCAGCCGCGACGAGCTGCTCGCGAACATTACCCTTTACTGGATGACCCAAACCATTCCTTCGTCGTTCCGCATGTATTACGAGGGGAGGATGGCTCCGCTCCGCTTCTCGGCTGACGATTTTGTTCACGTTCCCTGCGGCATGGCTCTCTTCCCGAAGGAGATCCTGTTCCCGCCGAGAGAATGGGTGGAGCGTGGCTACAACGTGCAGCGCTGGACCGAGATGCCCAGGGGCGGCCACTTTGCGGCAGCGGAGCAGCCGGAGCTCCTGGCCGAAGAGATCCGCGCTTTCTTCAGACCACTTCGGCAGTGAAAGCCGGTAGACATTGCGCCGAAAAGTCTCAAGAATGAGAGCGCGACTCCAGGCGGAGGGATGCGGCGTGTATGGTCAGGCCTTACTGCGCGTGGTAGGGCTGTGAAAAGATGGTCCTTCGATGAGGCATGTTGTATCCTCCGCGTCGTGAAACCATCCCTCGTGCGGGAGTGGCAGTCCGTGGCATGTCTTTGAATGTACGGTTTGGGATGTTGCGGACGCGTTGTCGACCAACCACTACGACCTGATTGTGCGCCGGCATCTGTTCGTTTCCGCGCTTTCTCTCCATCCTCATTGGTGCGACCTTCGAGAGAAGGAACGAGGTGATGTTTGCGATAAACGGTCGCAATCTCACCTGCTGCAGAGTAGAGTCGGGCTTTGTTGTAACCCGCGTGATCGGTGACGTGTATTACGCCGAGAAGAGCCTGGGCGTGGGTAGTTCGTGCGGTGTTCTGAAAGATCGCGTCTATCTGCGATGAGAGCGAGTTTGGAACGAGAGCTGTCATTTCTCGGAACACGATGAACTGAGCATCCTGAGCAGCGAGTGGCTGGACCTGCTTGGCATAGTCCTGCATTAGCCCCATAGTCATCGTCGCGTCTGGAGGGAACAGGCTCCAGCCGGCGTATGTTTCAACCAGGCCCACGAGAACTCAGTTGGATGCTGGAGGCACTGTAAGCGGTCGCGTGGCGCCATCTGAAAGGCCATAGATGTGATACACGGCCAGAGCGACCGTCATGCGGGCGCGCAGCGTGGCGAGCGCATATCGCTGAGCGTTGGGTCTTGAAGCGAAGTCTGATGCATCCTCGTCGCCGCTAAGTGACCTCCCTTCGGCTCAAGTACATGACGCCACTTCACATCCGGCGAATGTAAACTGACCGTCGTCGCGAAGCAAACCTCATCAACCAGGGCCAACTCGAAACCGCTACTTTCTCTCACTTGACTGCTCTCCACGCAGATTGCTTTTTCCCAAACGTTCCAGCATCGAGCGCAAAAGAATTGTCTCTGACACATTGTCAGTGCGATTGCACTGCTGCCAATCGGTCCAGACATACTCGATGGCCACAGCGCCGCTGTACTTTCGCTCCTGCAGATGCTGAATCATCCCGGTAAAGTCGATTGCGTTCTTATCCAACGGCGTCTGAAGCTCGCCAGGCGCCCCGCTCCGTGCGTGGATGTGAGAGGCGAAGGGGAGCAATGCGTGAATATTGTCAGAGGGTATGTTTGCGAAAACGAAATGCCCGTAATCCAGTGTGAGAGTTAGACCAGGCACGGACTCGACGAAGGCTCGGGTTCCAGCAATATCCGAACAAAGCGAGCCCAGGTGGGGTTCGATCGCATAGGTCACCCCCGCGCTGAATGCCGCGCGCGAACGCCAGCTTGCTTCCTCCCGAGCCAAGGCGAAGTCTTCAGTGTCTCTGTCCGGCCCGTGCAGGACTCCAGGGAGGCCTGTCAGATGGGCGCAGCCGAGGGCCAAGCAGAGATCGAGTGCTTGCAGGAACGTCTTACGGTTGCGAGAACGCACCACGGGGTTTGGATCGTTGGCTGCAGCGTCAGTGGGATCCTGACCGATTTGCAGAAAAACATCGGAGACGTGCAGGCCGGCAGATTCTATTTCGGATTTCAGCTGTCTCGTGAAGTCCATGGGGGCAGCTACAAGCTGCCGCGGCTTCAAGCTGGAGTCTCGCTCGAAGAGCCCAACATCAACATGCGTGAAGCCAAGTAATCGCACCAACTTGAATCGTTTCTCCGGCGGTAGCAGCGGGAAGGCATACTCTGCGCAGGACAAGCGAATCATTGCGTCAACTCCTCTTCGCGGAACGCGCTCGTCAGGCTATTCCGGTACATCCTCTCGATCTGATGCAATGCCTGGGAAACGGTGAGTTGTTGCTGCAGAAATTCCGTCATGATGTCTCCCGCAGCGCGTTGCAATCGAATGTAACCGGCGTGACGAGGACGCACGCAGGCATTCTCAAGGCTCGCCATGGTGCGCTCAAAAAAGTGATTGCTCACGCGATTCAGCAATGGATCGCACCAGGCGGCTTTGCTGGCCGGCTGGCCTCCGCACATTCCGTAGATGTGCCGTTGACAAGCGGCGCCAGCCACAAAGAGGCAAAAATCAATCGCAGCAGCCGCATGCGCGCATCCAGCCGAAACGGCAATTCCTGTGCCGCCAAGAACGGTGCGCAATGGAATTCCCTCGCGCAGTGTGACAGGGTTCGCAAAGAGCAACGCATGGGCCGCAAATCCCGGGCGCGAGTAGTTGTTGTAGGTATAGGCGAAGGGGCAATACGTGAAATTATCACCTGACACCATTGCCTCGTAGATGTCGATCGGGTTCATCTTATAGATGGCCGCCGGCATCAGGGACGCAAGTTCATGTAAGTCTTCCAGGCAAAGTTGCGCAATACGAGGATCAAGGAATTGGTCTCGCGATGCAATCATGCCATGCCTTGTGATGCACATGCCCAGGAAGTTGAGAAACAGGTCAGCAGGAAACCCAGGCATACAGACCCCGCCGCTGCGCGCCAGGCCGATGAGCTGATCCCAGTTTGCGGGCGGTTGAAGGCCGTCATGATCGAGAAGATCGGCGCGAAAACTCGCGGCTGGTGCGGCGGCATCGATAGGAAGCGCATAAAGGCGGCTCTGATAACGATAACTATCGAAGCAGGGGCCGAGTGCATCCATCTCAAATTCGGCAAGTACAGACGGCTGCAACCTCGGCTGCAGGTCGAGGAGGGTGCCATCACGGTGCACCTCGCCGAGCATGGGATGGTCGATGATGAGAAGGTCATAAGTGCGAGCAAGTTCGGCCAAGCCGAGGTGACCAAAATCGTCCAGGCTGCGTTTCTCCCAATTGATCCGTACTTGCGGATGCAGCTCTTCATACCGTTGTGATGCAGCAACCAGGGGAGGAAAAGCACGGCTGTGGTTCCACGTAATTCCGCGCAGGCAGAGAGCGGTCATGCCCGTTGCTCCGTCAAACTAGGGACAGAGATGTTCTGTCCGCTCGAGGCTGAAACACAGGCTGCTTCAATGACCTCCATCGCCGCAACCCCGAGAGAGGCTGGCGAACGATTGCAAGATGGATCGAAGATAGAGTCGATAAGGTTAATTGCAGGGGCTTGATGCGGATAGATCTCGTTACCGCCAAGCGCCGGGTAAGCTACAGTCTCTCCCGCCAGGCTTATGAATTCCATCGTGCCGCGCCAAAGGTCCATGTAGAGCATTCCAGAGGTTCCGAAGATACGTACTTCGTAGGTACGCAGGTTTGGGCTTGTGGCGCCGGTGCTGGCGATGCTCACCAGCGTGCCGTCTTCCATGCGGAGGTTGAGTGAATCGTAAATGTCCAACCGTGCGTCATCGTTATGAAAGCGCGCAAACACAGCGCTTGCAGACAGGCCAGTAAGAAAGGTGAGATAGGCCGCAATGTGACACACCTGCGTGTAAATCTGCCCGCCACCTGCAACTTCCGGGTCGCTGTATGTGCTGCTGTTCGGATGCAGATAGGGATCAGCCGCGTCATGAGTTGGGACCGTGCTTTCTCCGCGGAGCAAGCAGCTGACAGGATTGGTCATGAGCACGCTGATCATGCGCAACGCCCCGAGTTTTCCATCGCGAATCAAGCGCTGGGCAATCGCTGCGTGTGAAGTGTAGTGCCAGGGGCAACTGATCAGGAACTGGAGATTGCCTCGATCGGCAAGCTCCAGCAGTTGCCGGGCCTGGCTCACCGTGAATGTCATCGGCTTCTCGATGAGAACGTGCTTTCCCATTTGCAGGGCTGCAGCGGCCTGCTCGAAATGCAGGTGAGGGCTGCTGCTCACCACCACTGCTTCGAGCCCGTCGATAGAAAGCAGTTCCGAGGTTTCCGTGCAAGCGTAGGGCACACCAAAATCAGCGGCCACTTTAGATGCGCGCTCGCGATCACCTTTTTGAATCGCCACAAGCTCGGCGCGCGGATGGGACAATAGCGCGGGAATATGGGCAAACGTCGCCCACCATCCGGCTCCCAAAACTCCGCATTTAATCTTTGCCTGCATGAAGGTCTCCTGGGTGACGGTTGGTGTCAAAACTCAATTGGCTGGATCAGGTCGCGATTGAGTTCGACCCCGAATCCGGGCGCGTCCGATAGCGTAATGTGGCCCTGGATGGGAAGTGGCTCTCCGAGAGCCGCATCAAAGATTGGGCGAATGGTTGTCCCGTCGCCGACGGATAGATATTCGGCAAAGGGTGAGTTCAGATTCGATTGCACGAAATGGTAGTTGTACACTCCCGAACCATGCGGAATAACCGGAACGCCATACGGCTTGGCCATCGCAGCAATCCGCCGGACCGCAGTTAGCCCGCCGCACCATTGCATCTCGGGCTGAATGACATCGCATGCCCGCGCCGTCAGAATCGCCGCGAAGGCCTTGTAATCGAACTCCAGGTTTCCAATCGCCACCTGGACCGGCGAAATCTTGGAGCGCAGCTCCGCGTTCATCGCCTCCGCCGAGCCGTTCTCAAGCGGGTCTTCGAACCATTTCACATCGATGTCCCGAACGCGGTTAGCCAGGCGTGTTGCGAACTCGAGATCCCAGGAGAGATAGCAATCCACCATCAGTTCCATTTCCGAGCCGAGAGCGAGCCTGCAATGTTCCAGGCAGCGCTGCATCTTGATCAGGCCGTCACGACGGTCCGCGATACCCCAGGGAGCGGCAATCTTCACCCCCAGAAATCCACTGTTCTTCCAGCTTGTGACCAAGTCGGGATGTGTGGTGACGTAACAGGGGATAGAATCCTTGGTCTGTCCACCCAGTAGCTTATAGACAGGCTGTTTAAGCGCCCTGCCAATCAGATCCCACAGAGCCAGATCTACACCGCTCATTGCCATGCCGGTGACTCCACCCAATCCGTAGGGTAGAGTCGAGCGGTACATCTGATCCCACAGCTTCTCGATGTTGAACGGATCTTCGCCGATGAGAAAGCGCGTGAAGTGCTTCGCAATGATCAGGCAAGCTGCCTCGCCGCCCCCGTAATTGGCTGCAAAGCCGGTTACACCCTCGTCCGTAAATATCTCAATAGCGTAAGGATCTTGCCCGGGCCCCATCCACAGCGAGCGGAGCTTGGCATACTTTGGATAGACTGACATGGGGTTTGCGATCAACGCGTGCGTTTGCCAGCCGCCACCCCAGTATTGCGATTCACCAAATTCAGCTCCTCGTTCTCCTGTATTTCCGGAACGGATCTTATAAAGCCGGATATCAATGATCTTCATTTTTTTATCCCTTTGAGCTCATCTCCGATACACGGTCTCAACGGCCGGGGCAAACCAGAGCCACGAACGGAGGAGCCGGATTCGGCCAACGTCACAGTCAAGCGCATTGGCCGGGAAACGGCAACGGTTAAATTCGTCAAATCAAGTATTTGCGCTTAACGCAATAAATTTCGATCAGGCTTCGGACCGGCTTCGGGCGGTCGTATGCATTAATATGACTTTTCATGCGCCGCCAGACACAATCCGACACCGCCCCATATCTGCTCGAATCGGTGTCGCGCGCGTGTATCATTCTCCGACTCTTCGAGGATGACCGGCAGACGCTTTCCCTCACCGATGTAGTTGAGCGTACGGGATTTGAGCGTACAATCTGCTTTCGCCTGCTGCGGACACTGGAAAAACAGGCGCTCCTTCGTCGTACTGAAAGGCGGAGATATGCCTCGAATTTCCAAATCCTGAGCGGCAAGCGCTTCCGCGTCGGGTACGCGTCGCAGACGCATGACTCGTTCTGCACCGCACTCGCACAAGGACTGCGATGGGCGACTGCGAGCCACCCTATCGATTTGATTGAAGTGGAGAACCGCTACAGTGCTAGGGCGGCCCTCCGCAATGCCGAACAGCTCGTGAGTCAGCGTGTTGATCTCGCGATAGAGTTCCAAACCTACGAACGAATAGGCGGCAGACTTACGAGCATCTTCGAGAAGGCGAACATTCCGGTCATCGCTGTCGAGATTCCTCATCCCAATGCCGTGTTTCTTGGCGTGGATAACCAGCGTGCCGGCGTAGCAGCTGGAAAAATGCTTCTGAAGGCCGCGCAGAAGCACTGGGCAGGAGAATGCGAGGAAATCCTCTTTCTGGATCTTGAGATTGCCGGTTCGCTCCCGCATCTTCGTCTGTCCAGCGCGCAGGAGATTTTGCGCGATGGCCTCGGCGGCAGCTGTAGCACGGCACATCTCGATTCGCGGGGTGAATTTCTACGTTCGTTTGAACTGACGCGCCGTCATCTCCAGACGACACCGCGGCGCCGCACGCTTTTGACAGGGATCAACGATTATGCGGTTCTGGGCGCACTGCGAGCATTCGAAGAAGCGGGCCGCAGCGACCTCTGTCTGGCGGTCAGCCACGGAGGCGGACCCGAGGCGCGCCGCGAGCTCCGGCTTCCAAACACGCGTCTGGCGGCCGCGATTGCCTTCTTTCCCGAAAAATACGGGGAGAGTCTGGTTCATCTCGCTATTGACATTTTGAATAAAAGAGCAATCCCTCCGGCAGTTTACATGCCCGTGCAAGTGCTTACGCGAAAGAATGTCGACGAGTTTTATCCGCACGACACTTTTTCCAGCGCATCCAGGGCCGGCACGAGGCTTTCCTGACAAGAAGACGCTTCTCCTGTGCCGCATTTTCATTTCAGCGAAGATTGCGTTGACCGCAATAATTGCACATGGCTGTAATTGTCCTTCCATGCACGGCAAATCGTTGGCTAGAGCCGTTCCCGAATCAACGTCGACCTTTTGAGCGCCGTGCAAGGTGGCCATTTCTTGAGGAATAGGCCGCTTAAACATCTTCCTTCGGTATACACAAATTCGAGAACTGCCACAGTGTTTTGCACCAGCGATGGGGACGTCCGTCTTAAAGAACTGAAAAAGCAAGCACTTCCGGTGCGGACGTGTGGGGTTATCAAGGAGAACGTGGCGATGATAGCACGGTCTCTCATTGTTGCCGGCAGCCTCCAGATAGTGCTTCAATCTTATGGAGAAAATATCTAGAGACCGGTCACTGAATTTGATGGACAGACGTGAAATGAGAGGAGTAGGATAGCGCGGAAGTGGAATGAAGTCGTTTACACGCCCAAAGAAAGAAAGGAGTCAGAGATGTTTGGATACTCAATTCAGCCAGTGAAAACCAGAAGATCTCGCGGCACCGCAGGATGGACCTTATCGATCCTTAGTATCTTGGCCCTTATTCTGCTGGTCAGCCCGCACCGAGCCAATGCTCAATCGGATGAAGGAGCCATCGTCGGTGTGGTGCGGGATTCGTCGGGGGCCGTGATTGCAAACGCCGACGTAAAACTGACCGATGTGGACACTGGTCTTGTTCTCACCACCAAGTCCAACGCGGCCGGCAACTACTTCTTTTCGCCGATCAAGACCGGGAACTATACAGTCGGCGCGTCCGCACCGAACTTCGAAACCACGGTCGAGCAGAACGTCGTGGTGCACGTAACGGACCGCCTGAATATTTCGCTCACGCTCAAGCCAGGCCAGGTCAGCCAGACGGTCACCGTGACCTCGGTCGCTCCTCTGATGCAAACGCAAACCGCGGAAACGGCCGTCGATATCGACTCCAAGTTCCTGAACGACGCGCCCCTGGCCAACCGCAACTGGGTTTTCATTGCCCAGGAAGCACCTGGTGTGACGCCTGAAGTGGGCCGCGGTGCCGGCAATGGAGATTTCTCCTCCAACGGCCAGCATGCTGAGCAGAACAACTACATGCTCGATGGCGTTGACAACAATGTCGCCAATAGCGACTACATTAACGGCTCGGAGTATAACGTGGCGCCGCCGCCGGATGCCATCGCCGAGTTCAAGATGGAGACCAGCAACTACAGCGCCGAGATCGGGCGCGGCCACGCCGCAGTGATCAACGCCACCACCAAGTCAGGCACCAACGCGATTCACGGGGATCTGTGGGACTACGTGAGAAATACGGCCTTCGACGCGCTGGTCTGGACCCAGCAGCCAGGCTCGAGCCCGGCACCGTTCCACCTGAACCAGTTCGGCGCTACTCTGGGCGGGCCGATTATCAAGAACCACCTGTTTTTCTTCGGCGACATCCAAAACTCGCGCTACGCGATCGGAGCGACACCGAGCACCTACACCGTGCCTACGCCGCGCATGCGGCAGGGCGACTTCAGCGAGCTCCTGAATCCGACCTTGACTCAGGGTTCCTGCCCCACGGTGCTGTACGTCCCCAACACCAACACCGGCACGTATTCGTGCAAAAGCAACACGGTATCCGCGGGACCCACCGGTAAGCTTCAGCAGTACGGCAGCTCCCAGGTCACGGCAGATGGGTATACCTTTGCCCCCGGCCAGAACGTCTTCTCCCCGGCCCAAATCGACACGGTCGCCCAGAACCTTATGAAGCTGTACCCCTGCCCCAACTATTCTCCCGCCGGTACGCCCAATTACAACCAGAAGAATGGTGGATGGACCGCGGGGAACTGCAACTCTTCGAGCGATACGGACATGGGACCAACCTCCAATAACTACCAGGTGAACCTGCTCGAGTGGTCAAATCCTATTCAATGGGATGGACGCCTCGACTGGAACATTAACTCGCAAGACCTGGCCACTTTCCGCGTCGACTACCAGCACATCATCAACACGCTCACCTCGCCGCTGGGCCCGGTCCTCGATGGATACGGAGGCTATCAGGGCCACAACGAGAGCTACCTGAGCGAGAACTACATGGTCACCGAGACCCACACCTTCTCGCCCACGCTGATCAACGTGTTCACCTTCGCCGTCAATTACGGCAACTACTCCAACTTGCAGTACAACTATAACGACAACATCTCGGCTACCTATGGATTGGGTGGCGTTCCGTTCAACGAGGGCCCGCAAAACGGCGGCTTGCCGTCAACCAGCTTCTCATCCAGCTACACGTCTTTTGGAGCTCACGGCAACGATCCGGCCCATGAGGGCATGAACACCTACCAGATTATGGATAATGTCACCAAGGTGATTGGCAACCATTCCCTGAAGATGGGCATAGACATCAATCCGGGGCGCTGGTACAGCACCAATGCCTCGACCCCGCGCGGAGCCTACAGCTACAACGGCTCATATACCGGTGTGTCGGGATTAGCCGGCCCCGGCGGATATTCCGGTGCAGACTTCCTCGCCCTGGGCACAGTGGCGGGCGGTGGATATACCAACACGGATAACATGAACGGCGCCAGCATCAGCACGTTTACGTATACCCACTTCGTGGAACAGTACTTTGCCGGTTATATGCAGGACGACTGGAGGGCGACGCACAGGCTCACCCTGAACTTTGGGCTCCGGTACGAGTACTTCACTCCCAAGAGAGAGCAGGCCAACCAGTTGGCGAACTTTGTGTGGG
>JASHVE010000003.1 GCA_030039675.1 Acidobacteriaceae bacterium
TTTTTGTGACGTTCGCGTATCGGGATCTGATCCAACCAACTGACGCCACCATTGAGGATTCTCGATTACAGTTCCAGCAGGCGTGAACGCGGATAGTCTCAGGTTTTCAACCTGATATTTATTCAGGCATTCGTCGGTTGTTTGATCTTCAGGCATTTGGTCTGGACTCGAAATTCCTGGAATGGAAGGGGACTCGCATTCCGCCATACTATTCTACTGTTTCGATTGCTGTTGCTTGAGTATACTCGAACTCCGAAGTTTGGTCCGGGGAGGGCTTAAAAGAATTCCCGAAACCAAGCAAGGTTGTGGAATCACGGAAAGTCTCGGTTTCGTGGCACATCCTGTGGCACACGTTTTGAGAAACTGAGCGCAAGTGATTGAAACAAATAGGCAGACAATTAGATTCTCAATCTTAAAACCCGGGTTCGATTCCCGGTAGCGCTACCAGAGATTTGACGCGATGATTCTGAGCGAATGACGGTAAGCGCGCACCCACGCGGACAGCGTCTCAGCCGCAAAGAAGATTGCACAGATTCACGACGGCAGGTTGTTTATTTTGTTGCTGCGTCAAAATCACAGCGCAAGAACATTCCAAGTCGGAGTGGCCTTGGCGACTCCCGCGCCGGGAAATACTTTCTCCAGCTCGATGGGCCTTGCGACTCTGTTGCCGTGGGTAACTTTGGTCGTGATGTACTGAGTGGTAACTGTCTTGGATCCAAGACCAAAGAAGGTTTTCTTCTGAATGTCTTTCGTTTGGGTTACTTCTTCAATCTTGGTGTACGAGATGGTCCCATTCTTCTGAAGATAGAACTTCCAGTCGCGGCCGTTGCGAATGCCAAAAGCGGCGCCCCAGGCGCTGACTTCTTTGACGACGATTCCACGCCTGCGCAGCTTCTGAACCAGGAGCGCGTCCAGAAAGTTGGTTTCCATATCGACGACCGACTGCGAAGGAGTTCGGGGCGGATTCATATAGTCTGTGCTATTGATCTGTCCGCCGACGGCGCGATACCCGGGCCCGGTAAGCATATTGCGGAAGAAGACGTTCGAGTTTCCCTGCGTGGGCGTTCCCACCTCGCCGCCCTCAGTGCCGCAGTGGTAAATGGTGGGCTGCTGCGCCGTGCCCTTGAAGATGATGGAACAACCGCTCAGCACAGCGGTGAAAAAGAGCTTCGGATGCTCATCTTCAGACTTGGCGGGATCCAAGTTGGGAATGCTCATGCGGACCGCAGCGCCGCGGTTGTCCCAGGGCAGGAAGTAGACGGGGACTCCGCCAGCACCGGCATACGATGGCTTGACGATCATGCTTTCGCCCCGGTCCGTCATTCCGATCTCGAGCTTCACGTAGGCGATCAGATAATCCTCTTTGACGTTGAGGCGATTGAAGCCCGTGTATTGGCCGGAAAGCGTCGTCTTTTTGACCTGATCTTTGCTGAAAGTCCACTCCGCAAAGCTGGGATTATTGGGATAAAAGGAATATTTCCGCGCGAGTGCTTTCGGGTCATTGCGAAGATCGTCTTCAAAAGACATCGTCTTTAGCTCCAGAAGGGCAAGATTTCGGAGAAGGTGAGGGAACGAAGAGAGCGCGCTTCATTTTACTGCGAACAGCCCGGTGCTTTCACACAAATTGCCTCGGCTATTATGATTGGCGGCGGGCTTCGCCGCATACGCCAGTGAGAGACGTGGTTGCAGAATGACGTTTACCTCTGGAGCGTGCGACGGCTCTCACAAAGCCGGTCAACACTCAGCAACCTGCTGCGTCTAATGGAGAAGAAGTGTGCCTGGGAAAGCCTTTATGAGAACTTTGCCGTTTTTCCGCCTTGCGGTGTCCGCAATGGCTGTCTCTTGCGCTTGCGCGCTGGCGCAGGCGCCCGCAGCCCCGGCGACGGCGCAGGACCAGCCCACAGCGACGCTCAAGGTGCAGGCCCGGGAGGTCCTGTTACCGGTTACGGTGCGCGATAAGCACGGCGCTCTGGTGGCCACGCTTACAGCCAGCGATTTCACCTTGGCCGAGGATGGGCGCCCGCAGACAATCAAGAGCTTTACGCGCCAGAGCAATCTTCCTTTCCTGCTCGGGCTGCTGGTCGACACAAGCCGCAGCGTGGAATCGGCCATGGATAGCGAGCGCAAGGCAGGAGAAAAGTTTGTCGAGCTCATGCTGCCTGCCGATCCGAAAGACGCCAAGCAAGGCGACCAGGCATTCCTCATTCACTTTGACCGCGAGGTTGAGCTGCTGGAAGACTTCACCAACTCCCGCTCGAAACTCGACCATGAACTGGAAGACATGGGACCGAGCTCGGCGGAGCACAACAACCCGCAGGGCCCGGAGACGAGCGGAGGCGACAATGGCGGCTATGGGGGTTCGCGCGGCGCGATGCGCGGAGGCGGGACGCAGCTTTACGACGCAATCTACCTTGCTGCGGACGAACTGATGAAGCCGAAAAATGGCCGCAAGGCGCTCGTCGTCTTCTCGGATGGCGGGGACCGCGGCAGCAAAGAGACGCTGAACGAAGCGCTAGATGCGGCCGATCACGCCAATCTCTCTGTTTACACCATCTATTTCAAGGGCGAGGAGGAACATAACCAAAGCGGGTTTCCGGGTGGACGCCATGGCGGTATGGGCGGCGGCTATCCCGGTGGCTGGCCGGGCGGTGGAGGCGGTTATCCCGGTGGCGGAGGAGGGGGTGGACGGCGCGGCGGCGAGTCGCAGGTAGACGGCAAGAAAATTATGGAGCAGATCGCCACGCGCACGGGCGGCCGCTACTTCGAGGCCAAGAAGAAAGACAACCTGGAAGAGATCTACAACCAGATCGCCGAGGAACTGCGCGGCCAGTACCTGTTGACTTACACGCCCGACCAGGTGGACAACGACGGCAACTATCACAAGATCGCGCTGAAAGCGAAGAATGCCGATCTGACCGTGGTGACGCGCGAAGGCTACTACGCGCCGACCGGAGATTCGAAGTAGGACGGAAGGCTGGAGATGGGCGCCCCACCTTCGGCGCAGCTTTAT
>JASHVE010000036.1 GCA_030039675.1 Acidobacteriaceae bacterium
GCGTGGCGCTCCGCAACGCGGACCATCCTGCTGGTGATGATGCGCAGTAACTTGTTCAGGAAAAAAGCGATGGCGAGAATGACGATCAGGTGCGGCAGCTTGGTATGCAGAAATTCCTGGCTGTCGGCGATCCATTCGTCGAGCACTTTGCCCATGAAGCGGCCCTCGGCAAAAATGCCGGATCGCACTGCCATGGAGATTTCCGCTGAGAATTGCGAAGGAACCATACCAAAACTCCTCGTTCTAGACTAGACTGTGCCCATGAGCGGCAGAAATCCCCGACCCCGCTTTCCGGTATCAATACCTTGAGACCCTGAGGTCACCATGGTTACCGAGCCCATCGGCGCCAGACTACCCATAGGCGGCTCACAGCGCTGGCGGCTGGGGCTTTGTGCGCTTGGAGCCTTGGCATTATTTGGGCTGGCCGGTCTGGGATTGCGTCACGTTCATGCCCAGTCCGCCCCCGGGGCTCAGGCAGCCAATGCGCAGAATGGGGCGACAGCCGAAAATCCTGGCTCAGATGAAAAACCGGGCACCGCCTCCGAAAATCAGGCATCCGGTGCGCCCGCGCCGAAACCGGCTGCAGCCACTTCTCCAGAGCAGCAACGCAAGCAAGAGGTTGCCGGCGAGTGCGCGAACCTGCTCAAAATGGCCACCGACCTGAAGGCCGAGGTAGACAAGACCACGAAGGACGAGCTGTCGCTTGCCGTCGTCCGCAAGGCCGGCGAGCTTGAGCAATTTGCCCACAAGGTGAGAGGCGACACCCGGCTCACCGCCGGTAAAGATTGAGGCTGCGCCATGAGAAACGCCGGTCGAATCGTCGCTATGCAGGCCACGGGCGAGTTCCCGCGCCCCTGCCCGCGCAGTCGCGATCAGGGGCCCGGCTGGCCTGGGTTCCATTCGTTCAGGCGTGTGCTTTTGCTGGCGGTTCTGCTCGCAGCTCCCTGCGGTACATCTTCGCAGCAGCAGTCGCCGGGCATGGGCGGGCGGTTTCCTACCACGCCACGCGATTTTCCTCAGGATGGCAATCAGATTTCTCCGTTCAATGACCCAAACAATCCCGGCGAAGCCGAGAAGCGCCTGCGCATGATCAATGCCGAGCGCCAGAAGGCAATGGTGGCCGACACTGACAAGCTGCTGAAGCTGGCCAGGGAGCTAAACGAGGAGATTGCCCGCTCCAACTCGGGTGAACTTTCAGTCGCGGAGCTCCGCAAAGTGGCCGAGATCGAAAAACTGGCGCATAACGTGCGCGACAAGATGGTCATGTCCGTGCGCGGCCCTCAGCTCAATATGGACAATACCCCTCCCTATTTTCCGTCTCCCGTTCATTAATCGCCGCTTGATTTTCCACTTCTGTTCGCAAAAGACTCGCGCCTCTATGTCTTCGCCCAAGGCCGCGTTGCGGCTTTGTACATCTCTACCGTTGTGCCTTCCGTCACTGCTGGGGCATCTTAATAGGCGCGAGGCTTTTCGTAAGCGGAATTGTTACAATTTGCCTTGGGTAGCCGTGCGGGAGGAAATGAGGGGAATGGAAGTTGCACTTTCCAGCGCTCGGGCGCAGGAGACGGCCGCCTCACAGAGTCTGAGCGCGCAAAAGCTGGTGGAAATCTACCGGCTTATGGTTCTTTCCCGGCGTATCGACGACCGTGAAATCATGCTCAAGCGCCAGCAGAAGATCTTCTTCCAGATCTCGGCTGCGGGGCATGAGGCTCTGCAAGTGGGCGCCGCGCTGGCGCTTAGGCCCGGCTACGACTGGTTTTTCCCGTACTATCGCGACCGCGCGCTTTGCCTTGCGCTCGGCGTTACGCCCTATAACATGATGTTGCAGGCCGTGGGTGCGGCAGCGGACCCCGCCAGCGGCGGCCGCCAGATGCCGACGCATTGGAGCAGCCGCGAGCTGCACATCGTCAGCACTTCCTCGTCCACCGCTACGCAGTTGCTCCACGCCGTGGGCTGCGCGGAGGCTGGCCGTTACTTCAGCCGTCATCCGGAAGCGGCGTCGCGTCCGCTGGCGTCAGGTCCCGAGACCGATTACCGCGCCTTCCGTGACGTGGAATTTCATTCGGACGAGGTTGCGCTCGCCTGTGTGGGCGAAGGATCGACTTCGCAGGGCGAGTTCTGGGAAGCAGTGAGTGCGGCCTCGAACCAGAAGCTGCCCGTGATCTTCATGGTGGAAGACAACGGCTACGCCATCAGCGTTCCGGTCGAGGTGAATACGCCGGGCGGAAACATCTCGCGCCTCGTAGCCAATTTTCCCAACTTCCATTTCGCCGAGGTGGATGGGACCGATCCAGTAGCGTGCCTGCGCGCCTTTGAGGCCGCGGCGGCGTATTGCCGCGCCGGGCTGGGTCCGGCGTTCGTGCACGGCCACTGCGTGCGGCTTTACTCTCACTCGCTTTCCGACGACGACCGAAACTACCGTTCCGCTGCCGAGCGTGAAAGAGACATCCTGCGTGATCCCATTACGCGGACGCGCGAGCGCCTTATCCGCGAAGGAATTCTTACCGGCGCCGAGCTCGATGAGCTGGAGCAGGTGCTCGACCGCGAGGCTGCCGAGGCTGCAGAGCGCGCGCTGCTCGCACCACTGCCCGCGATCGCATCCATTCCCGAGCACGTCTACTCAAGCCATCTCGATCCCACGCGGCCGCCATTTGCCTCAGAACAACCGCAGCCGCAGATCAGGCCGAATGGCCAGAAATCGTCCGCGCAACGAACCATGGCGGACCTGATCAACGCCTGCCTGCACGACGAGATGCGCCGTGATCCGCGCATTGTGGTCTACGGCGAAGACGTTGCCGACGCCAGCCGCGAGCAGGCTCTCGCTGAGGTAAAAGGGAAGGGTGGCGTCTTCAAGCTGACGGCGGGGCTGCAAACCAAGTTCGGCTCGGAGCGCGTCTTCAATTCGCAGCTTGCCGAGGCGAACATCGTGGGTCGTGCTGTTGGCTATGCCGTGCGCGGCATGAAGCCGGTGGTCGAGATTCAGTTCTTCGACTACATATGGCCGGCGATGCACCAGATTCGCAACGAGCTTTCGGTGATGCTTTGGCGCTCGAACGGAGCATGGACTGCACCAGCGGTCGTCCGTGTGCCGATTGGCGGTTACCTCACCGGCGGCGCGATCTACCACTCACAATCAGGCGAAAGCATCTTCACCCACATTCCCGGACTTCGCATTGTGATGCCGTCGAATGCGCTCGACGGCAACGGCCTGCTGCGCACGGCCATCCGCTGCGACGACCCGGTGTTGTTCCTGGAGCACAAACGCCTCTACCGCGAAACCTTCGGTCGCGCGCCTTATCCGGGGCCCGATTACGCGATTCCATTCGGCAAGGCAAAGATTGTTCGCCCTGGCTCGCACGTCACGCTGGTCACCTATGGGGCGCTCGTTCCGCGCGCGCTGCAAGCCGCGCAGCAGGCCGAGCGCCAGCACGCGATTGAAACAGAGGTCATTGACCTGCGCACATTGAATCCCTACGACTGGGAGACCATTGCGGAATCAGTGCGCAAGACGAGCCGCGTGATCGTGGCCCACGAAGACATGCTGAGCTGGGGTTACGGCGCGGAGATCGCAGCGCGCATCGCCGACGAACTCTTCGACGATCTGGATGCGCCGGTGAAACGAGTCGGCGCGATGGATACCTTTGTCGCCTATCAACCGGTTCTCGAAGATGCGATCCTTCCGCAGCCGGAGAAGATTCTCCAGGCGATTGTCGACCTCAGGGCTTACTGAACTCCGCCCGAAGATCCGGCCTCTTCCACAGGTGTCATCTCCGCGGGCCGCGGAATGATGCCCATTTCCTGGTAGATGGGCCTCACCGTGCGTCGCAGTGTGGGCAGGCGCGTGAGGAACCAGCCCGCGCCGAGTAGAACGACGGAGCCGTTAATGATCACCGTCAGCGGAGCGCCGACGGCGCTGGCCATGGAACCGGCCAGCAGGCTGCCGAAGGGAGCCATGCCCACGAACGCCATCGTGTAATAGCTCATCACGCGGCCGCGCTTGTCCTCGCTCACCAGCGTCTGGATGATGGTATTGCTGGCGGCCATGCCCTGCATCATGCCCATGCCGGCGATCAGCACAGTGACCATCGAAAGCCAGAAGACGTGCGAGAGCCCGAACCCGATAAGGCCAACGCCGAAGACGCCGGCCGCAAGGGCAATCATGCGGATCAGCCCGCGAACATTCTTACGCGCGGCCAGTGAGAGCGCAGAGATGAGCGCGCCCACACCCATGGCACCCATCAGGAAGCCGAGCGTGTGGGGACCACCGTGCAGCACTTTCGCCGCGAAGATGGGCATGAGTACTACAAACGGCATTCCCATGAGGCTGACCACCGCAAAGAGCAGCAGGATGGTGCGGATGGGCAGAAATCCCGAGACATAGCTCCAGCCTTCTTTCATTTCCGTAAATGTAGATGCGGCTTTGCGCCGGATTGCCGGCGCATGAATCCGCATGGCCACGAGCGAGGCGATGACGGCCAGATAACTGATGCCGTCGATGAGGAAACACCAGGCCTCGTTACTGGCGGCGATCACCATACCGGCCAGTGACGGACCGACGAGCCGCGCCATGTTGACCATCGAGGAATTGATGGCGATGGCGTTGCCGAGATCATCGCGGTTGCCGACCATCTGCACCATGAACGCCTGCCGGCCAGGCATGTCGAAGGCGTTGATGAGTCCCTGCATTACGCTCAGCGCGAGAATCCAGGTGATGGTAATGCGACCGGAGAACGTGAGCGCGGCCAGCAGGAGCGACTGCAGCATCGAGAGCACTTGCGTCCATACGAGCACCTGCCGGCGATTGAGCCGGTCGACCCATACGCCGGCGAAGGGTGCGATGAGGAACGTGGGGATCTGGCCGGCGAAGCTCACGGTGCCCAGTAACCACGCAGATTTGGTGAGCCGGTAGACAAGCCATGCCGTGGCAATGCGGGTCATCCACGTGCCGATAAGCGAAATGCTCTGGCCGGCGAAGAAGAGCCGGAAGTTTCGATGCCGCAATGCGCGCCATGCGTGGGAGATGTCTGCAAACCTACCCGGCTTTTGCAGACCCGCGCGGTCGGCAAACATCCCGGTTAGCGATGTACGGTTAGGTGCGCTCACTGTTTTTTGGCTTACGTTTGTTTTGATGCAGGAAGAACGAGATTTTCTACTATTTTTTACTGACGTGGGACCGAAGATGAAGTTAATCGGCAATCGCGTGGTCCGCGGGGATATCGACGCCACTCCAGGCTTTCTTTGCCGTCCAGGGTTGCGGCGGTGCGCTCCAGAATTCGTCGGTCGCATCGAGGCCGAGCGGCAACCACGCTGCAGAACAGAGATAGAGGCTTCCCGTCGAAATATAGTTCTCGCCAATAGACAGCTGGTGGCCCGCGAAGCCAATCGTCAGCCAGCCGTGCTCGTCGAAGGTCCCCGGTGCGCCAATCATGCGTTTCATGACCGCGGTCATTGCGGCCCGCACCTGCGCGGGCGAGACGCCTTCCGGCAGATCGCGGCGCCACGCCATCTCCCCGAGATGCTGCAATGCGCCGAAGCGATAGGCCAATGACCGGCCGATCGGCGGAAATGTGCCTTCCGGGCTGATGAGCCGCTCTTGAATCGCCGCGTAGCGGCGCGCGCGCGCAGTGACTACGTTGTTCAGGAAGGCCCAGCGATGCGTCACCGTGCTCACCGCATCCAGCACGCTGAGCAACATGGGCTGAATCACAAAGCTGTTGTAATAGTCCCAGTGGAAGTCGGGCCCGTCGCCGTAGAGCCCATCGCCTTTGTACCACTCCTCGTGCTGGCGTAGTGCATAATCGATGCGCACGGTGTCCCATGGGCGGCCGTACTTGCAAAAGAAAGCCTCGATCATCGCGGAGAAGAGTAGCCAGTTGTTGAAGCCGGGCTGAATCTTGCGCGTCTCCACGAGCGCGCGAACGAGGTTCTCTTTTGTCGCGGAGTCAAGCTTTTCCCAGAGCTCGCTGGGCGCGCGCACGATGGCCAAAGCCAGAAAAGCGGCGTCAACGAGCGGCTGTTGATTGTCGCCGAAGTTGAGCGCGTCGGGCGATTGGGGATCGGTGCCGTAGCGGATGGCGAGCCGCGCCCACTCCCGATAGCGGCTGCGCAGTTTTTCTTCCGCAGGATCGTTGCCCGGTTCCGCATCGAGCCAGGGAGCAAGCCCGGCGAGCAGGCGGCCTACGGCTTCAAGATGCGTGGACTGCGCCCGCTCCTGGCTCAGGCCCTTCGCCGTTTCCACCGGCATGGTGACGCGCAGCTTCTGCTGGCTGATGGCTTCGAGTACCGGTTGCGACACGCGCTCTACGATGGCGAGCCACTGTGTGCGGTCGTCCTTGCCGGTTTTCTCCTGTTCTGTGCGGGACACCGAAGTACGAGCGCTGGCAACGCCGGCGAGAAAGGGAGCGGACGCCAGCGCGGCGCCTTTCAAGAAATTTCGCCGGTTTGCGCGCAAACGCGAATCCATCCCTGAATCCCGCTAGACTTTTCTTCAAAGTAAAAATTATTATAGCGGGTCGGTCTTGCGCCTTTTGAGACCATCGGAAGCGCAACGCGTGAATCCCGCTATGTTCAGAACTGCAGCTCCTGTAGAGTTGAGGAAGACAACCACTCGTGACCGTTGCCGCCAATTCGAGTACCCTCACCGAGTTGCTGCACTCGGTATTCGGTTTTGCGCAATTTCGCGCCAACCAGGAAGAGGTGTGCCGCGCGGCGGTTGAGGGGCGCGATCTGCTGCTCGTGATGCCCACTGGAGCAGGGAAGTCCCTCTGCTATCAACTGCCCGCGATTGCGCGCGGTGGCACGGCGCTGGTGATCTCGCCGTTGATTGCTCTCATGGAAGACCAGGCGGCAAAGCTCTCTGCACTGGGCCTGCGCGTGGCGCGCATTCACTCCGGGTTGGATCGCGGGCAGGCGCGGCAGGCATGCGTGGAGTATCTGCGCGGCGATCTGCAGTTTCTCTTCATCGCGCCGGAGCGGCTGCGCGTGCCCGGTTTTCCCGAGATGCTGGCGAAGAAGAATCTCGCGCTGATTGCGATCGATGAGGCGCACTGCATCTCGCAATGGGGGCACGATTTTCGCCCGGACTACCGGATGCTGGGCCAGCACCTGCCGCGATTGCGAGGATCGGATGCGCAGGGAGAGACGATCGCGCCGGTGCTTGCATTGACAGCCACCGCAACGCCGGCCGTGCAGGAGGACATCGTCACGCAGCTTGGCATGGTGCGGCCGGCGAAGTTCATTCACGGCTTCCGGCGCGAGAACCTGGGAATTGAAGTGGTCGAGATCCCCATTCCGCACCGGGCGCAGACGATCTGCAGCCTTCTGGCCAATGCAAAGCGCAGACCGGCCATTATCTACGCTACTTCGCGCAAGCAATCGGAGCAGCTTGCAGAAGAGCTTTCGTCAAAGATGCGTGCGGCCGCGTATCACGCGGGCCTCGACGCTGAGACGCGGGAGCGCGTGCAGCGGGCATTCCTGGCCGGCGAGCTGGAAGTTGTGGTGGCCACCATCGCATTCGGGATGGGCATCGATAAGCCCGATATCCGCACGGTAATTCACGCGGGACTGCCCGGAACCCTCGAGGGCTACTACCAGGAGATTGGCCGCGCAGGCCGCGATGGCGCATCGAGCCGCACATATCTGATGCACAGCTACGCCGACCAGAGGACGCACGATTTTTTCCTGAGCCGCGACTATCCGCCGGTGGAGCAGTTGAGCGCGATCTATGGAATTCTCAAAGATGAGCCGCAGCCGGTTGAGGAGTTGCGTGCGCCGTCCGCACTTGGAGAGGAAGAGTTCGCGAAGGCGCTCGAAAAGCTGGAGATTCACGGCGGCGCGCGAGTTGACTTTGGCGGGAACGCGACTCGTGGCGGTACCGGCTGGAAGAAGACTTACGCGGTCCAGGCGCAGCATCGCGCCGCGCAGTTTGAAAAGGTGCTGCGCTTTACGGCGGCATCCGAATGCCGCATGACTGCACTGGTTCGGCACTTTGGAGACGAAGGGGATTCGGATCGGCCATGCGGCCGATGCGACGTCTGCGATCCGGCCGGTGCGTTGCTGAAGCAGTTTCGCCGGGCGACTCATGCGGAACGCGAGATCGTGCAGCGAATGATCGAGGAGTTGCGGCCGGTCGAGTACAAGGCCTCTGGAACACTGCAGCGGAACTTGGATCTTGTGGGCCGCATCAGCCGCGATGAATATGAGGCCCTGCTGGACGCGATGGTGCGCGCGGGATTGATTGCACAGGAAGAAGCAGAGTACGAGAAGGACGGCGAGGTACGGCGCTTCCGCAAGGTGCGGCTGACGGCTCTAGGTCTGGAAGTGCGGCCTACTACGCCATTAGCGTTGTTGATCGCCGATGGCGTGGTGGAGGAGTTTAGCGTGCGCACCGTATCGCCTGCGCGAGCAAAGAAAGCGAAGCCCGCTAGTGGCGCCAGAGATGCGAGACCCGTACCCGTAAAGTTGAACGCCGAGCAAGAGGTCGTGGCGGCGCGGCTCAAGGAGTGGCGTGGTGCAGAGGCCAAGCGGCTCGGTGTTCCCGCGTACGTAGTGTTGCACGATCGCACGCTAACGGCAGTCGCCCTCTCGCGGCCCGCCAACGCACGGCAGTTGCTGGAAATCAATGGCATGGGTCCGGCGAAAGTGGAAAAGTTTGGCCGAGTTATTCTGGGCTTGTGCCACGCAGGCGATTAATGATCGCTATTCGGCGGCTTTGGCCGCGAGCGTTTCGATCACCGTGATGTTCTGCAGAAGCTCCGGGGGCAGGTCATGCCGCTCGCGCAGATACTCCGGCGCGTTGTAGGAGACCCAGGTTTTCCCCTGCTCGTCTTCCCACACAAGAATTTTGAGCGGCAGGTCGATGGCGATGCTGGGCGCGGCGAGCATGAGCGGCGTTCCGGCCTTGGGGCTCCCGAAGATGAGCAGCTTTGTCGGGCGCATCTTCATGCCGACCTTCTCGGCTTCGCCGCTGTGATCGACCAGCGCGAACAGCGCGACACCCTTCGCCGCCAGGATGTTTTTCAGCTTGTCTACTGTTTCATGGACAGAGTGTTGGCCGGCGATATCGACGATTCCTTTGGCGCTCATAATGCATCGTGCTCCATAGATCAGGAGTAGTTGTAAACGATCACTTCAATGCCCTTATCCGCGAGGGTTTCGGCAATGATCGGCTCAATCTTACTCCACTCTCCGCCCGCCAGGCCGCACCCGATACGCGGCATGTGGACGGATGAGCCCGTAGTAAGCGCCCGATCTGCCAGTTTGCTCAGACCCGCCCGAACCGCTTCGTAGCGGATGGGCGGAGCGGATCCGTTTCGGATTGCGGTACCGTGCTGAGCAATCATGTTGGCTACCGTGATCGTATTCGACACGGATACAAATTGAACGTCGCCCAGAACTGGTAAGGGGGGATGTCGGAACGCTTCCCGGTAAATCCGCTCCGGTTCTTTCCAGCGGTGGCTGATGGAGAGCACAAACCCCTTGCCCCACTTCCCGATATCGTTGCAGATATGCGCAACGATTTTCAGGCCACTGCCGACGGGTTCCGTAGCGTCGCCTTCGATGTAGCGGATTGTGGCTGAGCAGTTGCGCGTTGCCATACGGTCTCAAATTCCTCCGCCTTAATCAACCTTACGTCAAATTCGAGCTGGCTTTCAATTTCGGCAAGGGACGGTACCGGAACAATCCCAAGTTCAGTATCCGGCGTCGATTCGGTAGAGGAGGCAAATCCCATGTGGCCATCTCGGAACACTTCAACCTTGCGCGTTTCCCAGCGGCCTTCATCGAGTTCCGAATAATATTCGATTGGGCTGGTGGCCGGAGCATTCTTCCATTTCGAGTAAAGATATGTGCTCATGGAAGTTCCCTTTCAGTTTTTTCCGTAGGCGACAAGACGTTTGGATATGTCGAGCGGCGTCTTGTTCTTG
>JASHVE010000488.1 GCA_030039675.1 Acidobacteriaceae bacterium
AACCACGCAGACGCCGCGCAACCGCAGCGTGCTGCCAAGCTTGAGCTTGGTGAAAAGATAGTCGCTGCGTCCGGGATTCAGAATGGCACGAAATGACTGCGACCCTTCATCGAGATCGAGAACCAGCGTGCTGCCTGGCCCGCGATCCTTCCCTGCAAGCCGCCCGCGAACCTCGATGAAGGTTGCATCATACTTGCCGGTTGATGCCTGCGAAGCAGTAACCGAAACTGGTGGCATAGGTGTGCGCGCCCACAAAACCTTCACTGCGGCATTTTCAAGGGTCGAGCTGAAATCGCCGGGATGCACCTCGCCCGTAACCTCAACCTCATCGCCCACCTTCAACGGCGGCGCTTTGGGTTGAGGTACGTAGATCCCGCCAGTCGAGTCCTGAACGAAAAGCTGAGGCGCCGTGAGAATCACCACACCACGAATTGTCGCTGTCTTAGGTTTTACGAACGAGCTCAGCTGCAAACTGGCGATGCTTTGCGCATCCGTGTTCGAGCGCGCTGCTGCCGGCTCCTGTTCAGGAAGAGGGCTCGCTTCAAGAGAGCCAAAAGGTTGTGAGAGCGCACTCCGCGAAGCCGCCTCTCCGCTCTGTGCGGCGCCTGCGAGCATTGCGAGCAGATCCTGGTGCGTTGCCTGGCGCACAGCAACATTGCGCCATACCCCGCCCGATGAATACGAGCGCAAGCCCACGCGGCCCCTCCGCACACAATCCGCATCCGTGACGCTCAGCGATGTGGGAACCGGTTGGGACGGCGTGGTGACTGTGGTCACAATCTGACAGTCGTAGGCCAGCAGCATTAAGTGGTACCAGCGGAACGGCCGGATGCCGCCGGGATCGGGGACCGGCTTCGTGACCTCCGTCCAACCGTGCTCGGCGCGGCCGAGCACTAGCGAGTTGTCGAGTGTGCGTACTCCGGCGTAATAGCCCGTGTACGCATTCACGCCTTCTTCCTCATTGCTCGAGCGAAGGATGAGCCCGGCATCGCCGCTGTTGCCCAGCAGGTAAATATCGGCCTCCACCGCATAGTTGTGCCAATAGGGCGAGCCGGTCAGCAGCTTTGCGCCGCGCTCGTCGGAATCGTTGCGCATCGTTCCGTTGACCAGTTCCCAGGTTCCACCGAAGGCCTTCCACTCGTCGGCCTTGCGGTCCGCGAACGCGTCGTGGTACGGAAGGCCGCGCTCGGGGCTGCGCAAATAGGCATGCAGACCGGCAATTGCCAGAGCCAGCAGAAGGCTAGCGGTCAAGCCAATCAACAGCCGGGGGCGAAGACTGCGGCTTTTCATTGGCTCGCGCTCCATTGCCTCCGCCCGAGCGTCCAATCCTGCGAAAGCATTCCCCGTACTTCATCGGAATTGATGTTGTCTTGCGTAATCACTTTTGGAGAAACATGAATCACATGGGGGGCGTTCTGTCCAACCCGCGTCGCATGGATCAATTCGATCGCCTGCAGGCCGATCGAGCGCGTATCGGCCTGAATCACGCAGTCGAGGTTGGGGTTGCGCTGAAAGGAGGGAAGTCCGGCGAGATCGAACCCGATCACCTTGATCGCATGCCGTCCAGGCGATGCATTCAGAGCGGACAGCGTGCCATCGACCGAAGGCGACATGAGGTCGACGATCACATCGAGATCGGGATGTTCCCGCAGCGTCTCCTCGGCCACCTGTTGTTCATGGGAAAAGTTGTACGAACCCGTCCGCCGGTCGACGATCTCGATACCCGCATCCTTCTGAGCAAGAAACTGCTCGAATGCCCGGGCGCGAATCAAGGTTCCGGTCACATCCGCATCGATGCCAAGAATCGCCACTGTGCCATGGCCGCGTAGCAGCTCTCCCACGCGTTTTGCGGCCATCTGACCGCCCTCCTGGTCGTCAGTGAGAATGTAGGAAAGATTGCCGCCGGCCGGGATAGCTAAAGGTGAGCCGATGATGACGGTGGGAATACCATGAGCCAGCGCCCGGCGCACGGGACTGATCAACGCAAGCGCCTGGTCCGGCGCCAGGACGAGCCCCTGAAAGCCGCTGTCGACGACACGGTCAACGAGCGCAATCTGCGCCTCCACGTCGTCTTCGCGACTCGGCGCATTCCAGTAAATGAAGGCATCGGTGCGGCTGGCCGCAATCGCGGCGCCTACGTGCGCGTTCTCCCAAAGGAGTGTCCCATCCGTCTGCGGAATGACGGCAATTCTCACCTGCGAGTGCGATCCGCAGCCATAAACACCCAGCGCCCCACCCAGCACAAAGCCTGACTTCACCAGGAAATTCCCGGCGTGCTTGCGGAGAAGTCCGCATTGGCGGGGTTCATCCATCGTCGAGCAGCATGGAGTCTACGCCACAATCCGGATGCGAAGCAAGCCGAGCCACGTGTATCGATTTCATTCCGGCCTCGATCGAGGGCCGGCCGTGCGTTGGAACACATAGTCCAAATGGACTACGCCATTCTGGTCACTCCATCTCATGCGCAACTCACTCGTAATGCATAGGCTGGCTGCGTCACACAATGGCTGGGGCCAGAGTACTCTTTCTGGGCGTATATCTGGCGATGCAAAGCATGGGCGGCAGAGTCTCAAGAGAGTGCCGCCGTCTAGTGTTTGCGCCGCGGCGCGTCTCCAAGGCCCAACGGAGTGAATTAGCCCTACGATGAAATGAAAGCGTTTCCGCATGACCGCACAATCACAACCACGACCATCCGCATGGAGAGGCCACCATGAAAGAAAATACGCGAAAGTTCACTTGTGGAGTGCTCGGCTTGTTGATGGCAACAGCCAGTTGCTACGCGCAGTTTAACGGCAACGTACAGGGAACCGTGCTGGATCCCAAAGGGAACGTTGTTCCCTCGGCACAAGTGACGCTGATCAATTCACAAACGGGCGTCCAGCAGCGAGCGATCAGCGATGCTACCGGTCTGTATCGATTCGACAGCGTTGCGCCGGGCAGTTACTCAGTAGCAACCACGGTCGCGGGGTTCGCACCTGTCTCAGTAACATTCGATCTGACCACAGATCAAACACGGGATGTCCCGCTGAACCTGACCGTCGCGGGAACTTCCTCCACCGTCACGGTCACAACCGCAGAGCCGCTGATCGATACCTCCGATAGCCGCTTCGAGCAGACGCTGGACACCACTGCGCTTACCGATCTGCCGCTCGCAGGGCGGAATCCAACTAACGTCATCATTCTCGCTCCCGGTGTCACCGGGACCGGAGGACAGAACTCTCCTGGCTCCAGCACGTCCACCAACTTCGCGCCTGAAAACTGGGTAAATGCAAGCGCCAATGGTCAGGGAGCAACTGGCAATCAATACGTTGTGGATGGAATGGACGTCACCAGCACAATTCGCCCCGGCGTTCTGAATCTCACGCCCAACGCGGACGTAGTTCAGGAAGTAAGCGTTCAAACCAACACCTACACCGTGGATTTCGGTCGTGCAGCTTCGATCCAGACTGTGATGACCACCAAATCCGGGTCCAACGAATTCCACGGAATCGCCAGCGAATACTATCAGTACCAGAAACTGGCAGCGCGCGGCGAATTCGGCGTTCCGCAGCCCACCCCCGTCAATCCATATCACGTCAACAACCTGTCGTTTGCCCTCGGCGGCCCGGTCATTCCCCACAAGGAATTTTTCTTCTTCGTTGGCTATGAGCCCTATCGTTCACTGGCCTCGAACGGCACCAGCCTGCAGGGGTTCGAGGATCCAGCATTCGTTACGTTCGCCCAGAACGTCGAACCGAACAGCCCTGAAGTGG
>JASHVE010000489.1 GCA_030039675.1 Acidobacteriaceae bacterium
TCTAACGCAAAACTTCAAGGGAGAGGAACTCATGATGACCCTCAAAGCAGAGCTCGATGCCTTCCGTTCCGAATTCATGACCAAAGTGCCGCCGGAGATTCGCGAGGCCATGACTGGCGCCGACATGGAACTGGCCGCCTCCGGCATTGCCCGGCAGGCCATCAAGGCTGGCGATCTGGCACCGGACATTCACTTGCCCGATGCGCGCGGCGGCCAGGTCCGGCTCCGCGAACTTCTCGCCAAGGGCCCCGTCGTCGTCAGCTTCTATCGCGGCGGATGGTGCCCCTACTGCAACCTTGAGTTGCGCGCGCTTCAAAACGCGCTGCCCGCTATCAAGCTGCTCGGCGCCGAGCTCGTGGCCATCTCGCCGCAAACCCCGGACGAGAGCATGACGACGGCAGAGAAGAACGAACTCGCGTTTCCTGTGCTCAGCGACGCAGGCTCGGTCACGGCAAAGGCATACGGAATCGCGTTCGACCTCGCCGAACAACTGCGGCCTGTCTACACGCGCTTTGGCCACGCATTGCCCGACAAGAACGGCGACGATAGTTGGGTGCTCCCCATCCCGGCAACTTACGTCATCGACACCGACGGCACCGTGGTCCTCGCCTTCGTCGATGTCGATTACCGCAACCGCCTGGAGCCTGCGGAAATCATTGCCGCACTCGGATGTCTGCAGAAAGAGCGTCTATCCGCCTAGAGACGAATCACAACCGACAAAACCTCGCTAAGGAACAATAGCCAGGGATCTCATGCGAGGAGACGCAGTACAGCGCGCCAACTGAACTTTGTGGCGCGCTGGGACTGTAACCTCAATTTCGACATCGCTATGCTTTGGAAGCCAGTATATCGAGCATCTGGATTACTGGCGGCTCTGCAAAGAGCTCCTCCGCCCTTGCAAACAGGAGGCGGGCGATCTCACCATTAACGTGGGCGTCTCGACCTGCCTGGTCGGGGAATGTATCGAAGATTCCATACAGCGAGCTGTCGAACTTCACTGCATACCAACTGGTGGTTCCAATTTCCTGAAGCACGAGCAGACGGGCTGAGACAAGGAACTGTTCAACGTCGCGTTCCTTCCCGGGTCGCGCCTTTAGTTGCGCCAACAATGCGAATCGATCCATTTAAGTGTTCTCCTCTTTTCGTTAGATGAGATGAGTGACAGTTTTACTTTGTTGACTACTCGATGCGCCGATTCCGGTCTGGCTTCACGCGCTCCGCGGGTCACGGGCCTAGGCCCGCAACCCGCAGCCGGTCTTACAGAGCAGCGATGCCGTTGAATCCAACCGCCGCCGGCAATCCCAGGATTTGTGTCACTTCTACCAGGGTGCCGTTCGATTGGATGGCGAAGACCCCCACAGTGCCCACCTCGCCATTCAGCGAGTAGAGGAACTTCCCGTCCCCGCTGATTGTGATATCGAGGTTAGTGCTTCCGTTGGGGTTCGACCCAACAATCGTGCCCGCGATCGGCGTCAGCGCTCCGGCACTCCCGATAGTGAAACCGGCGATGTCCGACGACCCCGCGTTCGATGCGTAGACGTGCGTCCCGTCCGGACTGATCGCATTCCAGCAGTTCGCCGCTCCGTCGGTCGGCACGCTTTGGCTTACCGCGGTCAGCATTCCATTCGCCTCTACTGTGTAGGAAGAAATAGCCGAGCCCGCGGGCTCATTCGCCGGTCCAGTTTCCGATACGATCAGCTTGCCATCCGGCGCGAAGCGCGCAGAAAATGCACCTGCCCCGGGGCTTGGATTCACGACCACCGTCCCCAGTGTCCCGTCCGCGTTCACGTGAAACGTATCAATATTGTTGGCGATCCGCTCCACCACCGCCACCGTCTGTCCATCAGGGCTCACGGAAACCGATCCTCCCCCAGTGGCATTGGCTGAAAGGAACGCCGTCGCGTTAGCAATCGGCTGAAGCTGCCCACCACCGGTGACATGGAACGCAACAACGCTCCCCGCGCCGCCGGAATTGAGGACATACACCGTGTTACCCCACTGCGCGATCGATACAGGTTGGCTGCCTCCTGAAGGCTCCCTGTCGGTCACAAAAAGGCTCCTGCCTTGCACGCGGAAAACCGTGATGTCGCCGCTACCGGCATTCGCTGCATACAGCAGTGTGTGATCCGGACTCAGAGTAAGCGAGCCCTGCGCTTCCAAAGGATCGTTCACACCGCCGCTGCCGCGGCCGAAAGTATCAAAGCGGTTTTGTTCGAAATAGCTCCCATCGTCGTTGCGCTCGAAAGCGATCACTTGATTCCTCTCGGCGTTGTTGGACATCACAAAGACAGTCTCTTGTCCCCCTGCCGGTGCGGCGGCTGCAATTACGGGCAAAACAGAACCCAGGGCGATCACCGTTGTCCGAAGACGACGCTGAAGATTTAGCATGTAGAACTCCTTTGTGGATCAAATTTGCGGCTCCGCACGAATTTCAAGGGCTTCTTTGCGGCGCGCGACCATTGGAGTGGAGGCCGGGCCGAAGGTTACGTAAAAGCGCTGTGAGAAAGAAGGCGGTGCCCAAATCGGCAGCAGTTTGCTTTCTCTCGTGACTTTTCCGTGACAAGTACTCGCGCGAAAAATGCAAAGATGTACGAGGGCTAAAGACTAGCTCCATTTAGGAGCTCCAAGGAACAGCTTGTCCATGAGTTCTGCTTCACCGCAGCACGCCTCTGCCAGCGATGTTCTCGCCTCTCCTCAAGAAGAACGAGTGCGCGCACGTCTTTGGGTCAGCTGGTCGAGCCTGCTCTTTGCATTCCTGCAGAGCGTGTGCACTTTTCTCATGGCCATGTCGGGTCTGCGCCTGTTCATCGGCGTCGGTTCGCTCGCTCTATCGGCGGAGGTGACCGCTTTCCTTGACAGGCTGCATGCCAGCTGGCTGCGCATACCGATGATCGGCCTTGCCTTGCTCGGCGCCGGATTGAATCTCATCGCCATCCTGCAGATCCGGCGCTTGCGCGTGCGCCCCGCATCGCAGTGGCGCCAGGCGCCGTTGCCGGCCGCCAAACTGCGCATGGAACGCTGGCAACTCGCCCTTTCTCTTATCACAGTCGCGCTGATTGCGCTCGAAGAAGGCTTTCATCTCTGGCTCTTCCACCACTTCTGACCGCTCACGTCAGTCTGTATTCCCCATTCACTCAAGAATCGACAAGCCTCAAGCCCTGTAACTTCCGCAATGTTGGCGGCTCGAATCTTCAGACGGAATGCGATGTCCGCCAATAAATTCGCCGAGAGCCCGCGATTGACTCCTAGCGCAACCTTCACCCATCTGCCGACTAAGCAACCTCCCGATCGGAGTTCCGAGGCGCAGGTTATCGCTGCCATCATCGCCGGTGATACACATCTCTTTCATGACCTCATTCGTCCCTACGAGCACACCGTCTTCTCCATGGCCATGACGCTCTTGCGCAATCCACAGGAAGCGGAAGACGTCGCGCAGGAGACCTTTTTGAAGGCTCTTCGCAACCTGCACACCTATCGCGCGGAAGCCCGATTCAGCACTTGGCTCGTTACCATCGCCCTCAACGAGGCACGTCATCGTCTTCGACGCGACCGCGCATTCGAATCTCTGGACGCGTCCGACGAGACTGACCGCATCGCACCGGAGTTGCTACGTGACTGGCGAGAAGTGCCTTCAGAAATGTTGGAGCGCCTCGAACTGCGCAAAATGCTGCAGGAGGCCGTCACCGAATTGCCCATGATCTATCGTGAAGTTTTCCTCCTGCGCGACGCGGAAGAATTGAGCATCAGCGAATCGGCGGAATTGCTGGGCATCAGCGCCGCTTCTGTTAAAGTACGGTTACATCGCGCCCGAATCATGCTGCAGATGCGCTTGGCTCCGCAACTTCGGCGGCTGGCCCCGAAACGGAGGAGATTCCCGTGGTGATCGACTGCAAACACGTTTGGGATCGCTTCTCCGAATTTCTTGACGACACTCTCTCGCCGGAAGCGCGCGACCTCGTTCAGAGGCATATCGAGCACTGCGAGATTTGCTCCGCCATTCTCGACTCCACGAGGAACATCCTTATCCTTACTGCCGATGAGCGCGTCTTCGAGCTTCCTATGGGCTTTGGAGAGCGCCTGCATGCACGTCTCGAAGAAGAAATCTCCGTGCTCAGGCGCGAACCGCACTGACCGCCCTCCAGACGGCCGAAGGTAGTCACCCACCGTTGGCTCCCGCAGAACCAGTGTGCAGATTTCCCTCGCCGGGCTCGTCAGGATCGAAGTTCCACGCCTGTTACACGAGAACAGAAGTCCAGAAGGCGATCCTGAAGACTGATGTCACGCGCAGCAGGCAGCGGATGTTTTCTGTTCATATGGTAGAAGTACTCACCGGACACCGTGGCGGCGGGGTCATCGCTTACCGCAAGCCACACCTGAGTGCGATGCGCCTGGTCCAGATCGTCTGTAGCGCCTGAACCGCCCATCTTTGTAGGCACCCAGCCTGGCTCTAGGGCATTTGACAGCACGCTCGGCCACTGTCTGGCAATTGCGAATGCGAGAAGCACGTCATGGAGCTTCGTATCGGAGTAGGCCTGTCGTCCCACCCACGACCGATCGGCCCAAATCAGGTCGTTTAGACTCGGGTCTCCTCGTCCTCATCGGAGTCCGTTCCAGCATGAGGAGCCTGCGTGGCATCCGTAACCGGCGCATCTTCTTCACGAATCCTCGCAGGCTCCCGTTCGGAATCAAACAGGCTGGCGGCTCTCGGTGCCTCAGCTTTCACTGGGGCCGGTGCTTCGCGCGTCGTTGCGGGCCTGTTAGGCAACTCGGCCGAGTCCTTCTTTGTCGTCTGGCTTGCCGACTTCTTTCGGGCTTCAGCCCTGGCGGCTTTGGAAGCCTCCTCCATCTCTGCTTTGGCTCGTTCAAGCGTGTTCTTCAGCTCCAGGTGGCTGGAAACAAAATGGAGCAGTGTCTGCGGAAGCTCTCTATCGAGATCTTCGACAGTGCCGGTCACGCTGACCGGAGTCGACAGTGCGTCGTTTTCACCATCAGAGATTTTCTTCGGAATGACGTTCACGCGAAACTTGTCGTCTTCGACGTGGCTCACCGTGAACAACACAGCGCGATGCCGCAGAAGCGGCGCGAGTTCTTTGAACATGGGATTGAGTCCTTCGGGATGGAATTAGATTTATGTCGGAGGGTGGCCGATGAGTTCATTGGCGATTTGGTGAAAACCGGTAATCATCGGTGAAGGCATGTCAGCTTTTGTTCAGCAGCCTCAACCTACGGCCTTTCGTCAGAAGGGCAAAGACTCCCCGTGTCAACAAACGAGAATGCTGCTCGGGGTGCGTAGTCCGGTTCCCCTGCACGACCAGGTCCGCCCGAAGTCATCCGAACCGTAGAGATTGCCACCTTTGTCGGCAACGGCAACGGCTGGGCCTCGTGTGGCGATGCAGCCGGTGTCGACCATGCCCTCCGTCCAGGCGGGCATTCCCCCTTCCACAGCCTCAACGAACCCATTGGGGCGAAGCGACCTCCGATAGATTCGGCCTGGAGCCGCAAAAGGATCCCGTGCCGCCGCAAAGAGAATGTCGTCTCCCGCAATCGCAACCGCATAACAGTGGGCGTCATGCAGCCCTTCCCTCTCGATGGTCCATGTTTTCCCGGAATCTCGACTGATGCAAAGACCAACGGCGGCGGCGGCAACAACGATCCCCGGATTGGCGTGGGCTGCGGACACTTCGTGAATGTCGCTGTGGATGTCGATGGTCGGTTGCCAGCTTCTTCCACCATCTATGGAGCGCGGAATACCTCCGACATGAACGTTGGCAAAAAGGATACTCCCACTCGAATTGGCTGCGAGCGAACGGACACCCAGCGGCGGCCCTACACGCTGCCCATTGACGATGGCCGAGCCGGCAAACCAGGCATCGCGCCCAACGACGTGATGGAAAGCATCGATCGGTTCAAGTTCGCCGCCCCCGTCGCGGATTTGCAGCATGCGCGCATCATCCGTTCCGACGTAAACGACATCGCCAACCGCCATGCAGCACGAGAGCTCGAAGTCGCTTGTGGCAAGCGTGGTCCACTCGCCATTAGATGTACGCCTCGACAGCGAATGGCCGCCGGTAATCGCGAGCGCGCCGCCGCGCCCGTCCGGGGCGAGCCCCCTAACAGATACGTTCGCAAACTCGTGATCCAGCGCATCGCTGCTGACTGCGAACAGGCCGTCGTTCCACGTCGCCACAAGTATTGTTTGGCTTCTCATCGGTCGCTTTTCCCTCATCAATTAACCGGCCGCCTCTTCTCTTCGAACTTACTCATTGGCAGCTGGCTGTCACAACAAGAGATTTTTGCAGAGGTAGCTCGCATGGTCCAATTCGCTAGACAATCGTGACCTGAATTAGCGATTTCAGGGCATGCCGCTCATTGACCCGATCTCTGAGAGTATTTGTGCCTTCTCCTTGTTCTCCTCCAGAGGTTGGGATCCACAGGCAAGCTGGTCATCTGCCCGGTGCCGGCATTAAAGAACCCACCATGATGCCAGAGCCTGCCGTATCGGAAGAGCCTTGCGAGCATAGCCAGGGCGCTGGCCGCGAGCGTCTGATTAATGAAGGGCTCCTGCCGTTCGAGCGCCTCGACGGCGGAGCAACTGGGCAGCGGGTCTTCTCCCGCCGTGGCGTCGGCAATCTCCGGATAGAGTTCACTGACCGTCCGCAGGCGTTCTGCCTTGCGTCGGTTCCTGCCGTTGAGAGGCTGGCCGAGAACGAACTGTCCGCTCGCCGCGTTGTTGCCAAGATCGAGCCAGTATGTGACGTGGCTCGACTTCCTGGACAGACTTCGCTCGATTACGGCGCGCGCGGCCCGCGTGTCCACACACCCGATGAGGAGATCCGGGGCGCGGTCGTGATTGGACCGAAGCGTTCCGTCATCGAAGGTCACTGGTTGGGCACTCCAATGCGTCCCCCAGAACAGGTTGATGCGATTGATGAGAACCGTCGCCTTGTTCTGGCCAACATCCGACCACGAGAACGGCTGTCGAACGCAATTGGTTTCTGAAACTGTGTCACCGTCCATGAGGGTGACTTCGAGGCCATAACCATGTCCCCATGCCCTCATGGCCTGGTGGAGATACGGTAGGCCCATCACAATAGCGCTCCCAGTGCCACCGGCGCCTACCACTAGGATCCGTACAGGCCGACGACCGAGGAGACCGGACGGGAGAAGATGTTCGACGCGCATCGCTCGCTACCTCCCTTTAACAAACTGTGCGAGCGACTGCGGCAAGCGAATCAGGGCATCGGTGGGAAACGGCCACCGCGTGCCTGCGAGTCTGGCCCACAGCGCATCGTGTCCGCCTTTGTGGCGCGTGAGCCTGCCGACATTGGCATGCGTGAACGCGCTTTCATAGAATCCGCGCTCCCAGGCGTCGATCGATCCGACAGACGCGCTCTCGGGGCAGCGCATCGATCCCAGGCACACACCGCCGTCATCTGATAGGTTCCAGAACGGAGCCACCGCAAGCGCAGTTTCGGCCTTAAGCCGTCTGTTTTCGCAAATTGCGCGAATCTTCAGCTCTCCCTGGGCGACTCGCCAAACCAGTGGCGGTTGTGGAAAGCTCTTTCCGTTGAGGATCTGGGCTTTCCCCTCCGAGTTTTCAAAAACATGCGGCGGACACATCGAGGTGTCCACCAGGCGATCATGCGGTCGGTCTTTGCCAGAATATTTTCAGGAAGGAGCTCCGCAACAGCACCGCCGGAGAGCGACTCGGCCAGGTCTTCGACGAACGAGGTTGTCAGCGGCTGGGCTGGTCCCAAGACAGGCGG
>JASHVE010000490.1 GCA_030039675.1 Acidobacteriaceae bacterium
GAGTTCGCGCAGCATATCGGCGCTTCGGCGGTGCTGCGCGGCATCCGGGCCATCTCCGACTACGAGCACGAGTTCCAGATGGCGCTGATGAACCGGCGGCTGGCGCCGGAGATCGAGACGGTGTTTCTGCAGCCGGCGGGGCGCTACTCGTTTGTGAGCTCGCGGATGGTGAAGGAGGTGGTGAGCTTCGGCGGCGACGTGTCGGGGCTGGTGCCTCCGAATGTGCTGAAGCGGCTGCGGGGACGGATGGGGAAGAGCTGACAGGCATTGCGGCATTCGCGGGCCGAAGTGGTAGGTCAGGGCTTGAGCCCTGACGGGGGAAAGACCAAATCTGTTTGTCCTGCGGGGTACATCGGCGCGCTCTGCGCGCCGATGTACCCCGACATTTTTGTCGCCATGCTCGATGCTGGGGCTGAAGCCCCAGCCTACCCTTAAAACCCTGCGGGAGCGTTGAATTGCTCCTGTCCTGCAGCAGAAAGCCCGTAGCTTTCGCGGAGCTTCGAAATCTGTCAAGATAGAAGTGTTATGACAGTTTCTGCCCCTTCACAAGTCTTTGCCGAACGTATCGGCCGCATTGAAGTTTCCGCAACCATGGCTGTAGCCGCCGAGGCGGCCAAACTGCGCGCCCAGGGCGCCAACCTGGTGGATTTCGGGGCCGGCGAGCCCCACTTCCCCACGCCGCGGCACATCAAGGACGCGGCCATCGCTGCGATTGACTCGAACTTCACCCGATACACCGTGGTGCCGGGCATTCCGGATGTGCGCAAGGCGATCGTGCAGAGGCATGCGTGCGACTTCGGCTCGGACTATTCCGTCGATGAGGCGATCTTCACAACGGGCGGCAAGCACGCGCTGTTCAATACGATTCAGATTCTTGTCGACCACGGCGACGAGGTGATCCTGCCCGTGCCGTATTGGGTGAGCTTCAAGGACATCATCCAGTACGCGGGCGGCAAGGTGGTGTACCTCGAGACGAGCGAGGCGGAGAACTTCCGCATCACTGCGGATGCGATCGAGCGCGCAATTACACCGCGGACGAAGGCGATCATTCTGAACTCGCCGTCGAATCCGGCGGGTTCTGTGGTATCGGCAGAGGATCTGGAGCGCATTGTGCGCGTGGCCCACGATCGCGGGATTTTCCTGCTTCTGGACGAGTGCTACGTATACCTGAACTATGCCGGCAAGCCGGTCTCGGGCGGTTCGTTCACGTGGGCCAAGGAGCACCTGGTGATTCTGGGCTCGCTGTCGAAGACGTACTCGATGACGGGATGGCGGGCCGGCTACGCGCTGGCCTCAAAGCCTGTGGTGGCCAACCTGAGCAAACTGCAGTCGCAGCAGACTTCGAACGCGACGAGCATTGTACAGAAGGCGGCGATTGCGGCGATGTCGGGCTCGCAGCAGTGCGTCACCGAGTTTCGTGCTGAGTTCATCGATCTGCGGGACTACATGCTGAAGCGGCTGCGGGAGATTCCCGGCGTGACGTGCACTACACCGGAGGGCGCGTTCTATGTGTATCCCAACGTCGGCGCATTTCTGGGCAAGGGCGGCATCCGCACGGCGACGGAGCTGGGCACGCGGCTGCTGCACGAAGCGCATGTGGTGACCGTGCCGGGCGAGGCCTTCGGCACCGCGGAGCACATCCGGCTTTCGTATCCCGTGACCAAGCAGAACATCGACGAGGGCACGCAGCGGATGAAGGAGTTCCTCACCAAGCTGGCGTAAGGTCAGAGCGGTTCCACAGTTCGTGTGGTCTTTTACAGCTCCAGGCGCGGTGGCATTTTCTTGAGGAAAATGCCACTTTGCAGCAGCGGCTTCGGGATATAGCAACTGTGAAACCGCTGTAGCCGCTTATTGGGTTGCGGAGAGGCTGCCGCCTGCGATCTGCGGGCCCGTATGATCGCCGGCGACCCATTCGCTCATCGGATGCAGCTTGAGGCAGTGCAGGCACATGGTGCTGTCGAAGCGGGCTCCGCAGTAAGGACAGACGGCTCCGGTTTCAAAGGTATCGAAGGACTGGCCGCAGTGCGCGCAGCGCCAGTGCGCTCCCATGGGCGGCGCGGTACGGCAGCTGGGGCAGAGGTATCCGGCACGACGGGGCAGCTTCTCCTGGCGCATGTAAACCAATGCGGCTTTGAGCCCTCCCCAGCAGTTGATGAGCATGTAGCCGGCGATGAGCAGCAGCCAGACGGAACGCGACCAGAACGCGAGCACCGCGAAACCAGCGATGCCGATGAAGCCGATGGCCGTGGTTGCGGCGAGGCTGCGGCCGCGTCCCAGCAAAAACCAAAGCAGAGAGCGAAGAATCTGGCCGCCATCGAGGGGATAGACGGGCACCAGGTTGAAGATCAGAAGACCTATATCGATAAAGAGCACGGCGTTGACGAACCGGTAGGCGTCGGGCATCGACTGGGCCCATCCTTGGGAATGAGCCAGGGACGAGGCGGCGAAGAGCACCGGCAGCAGCGCAACGTTCACCAGGGGGCCCGCGGCGATGCTCCACATCATGGCGCCGGGCCGCTGCGGGGGGTCGACAAAGGCGACGCCGCCCAGCGGCCATAGCATGATGCGGTTGGCCGTCCCACCCACCTGCCGGCAGGCGAGCGCATGGCCGAATTCGTGCAGCAGCACGATGAGGAACAGCGTCAGGTATTCAAAGACGTTCCAGGCCAAAGAGGAATACCGGCCCGACCGGGCTTCGATCTCGATGGCCGCCACAAGGAACCAGGACCAGTGCAGAAACAGATCGATTCCCGCAACACGAAACAGATGGATGGAGCCCTGGCGCATACTTGGCATTTGGGATAGGTTATCGCATGCGGAACGCGAGCGCGACCGCATGTCCGACTAGGAAATAGTACTTCGGTCTCTGTGCAAACGTTGCGCTTTTTGGGTAGGATATTTCTTCAATGTCGAACGCACTTGATTTCCGTCCCGTGATTTTGGCCGGAGGCAGCGGTACACGCTTCTGGCCCCGCTCCCGCCGCGCCCGCGCCAAACAGGTTCTCGCGCTCGATGGCGAGCGCTCGATGATTCAACAGACAGTGGAACGGCTCAAACCGCTGGCCGGTTTGGAGAAGACGTGGATTATCACCAACGAGTTCCTGGCCCAGGAGATCGCCGACCAGTTGCCGGAGTTGCCGGCCGGGCACATTGTGCAGGAGCCTGTGGCGCGCAACACGGCACCGGCCTGCGGACTGGCAGCCTTGCTGATCGAGCGGGAGAATCCCGACGCGGTGCTGGGGATATTTCCGTCAGATCATGTCATCTCCGATGAGCCGCGGTTTCTGAAGGCGCTGCAAAAAGGGATCAGGCTGGCCGCGGCGGGCGAGAATATCGTCGTGCTGGGCATTGAACCGCTGCGCGCCGAAACGGGCTACGGGTACATCGAAACCGGCGACTACGCGGAAGAGGCGTCGGCCCTGCACGTGCGCCGCTTCACGGAAAAACCGAACCAGAACAAGGCCGAGGAGTTTGTCTCTGCGGGCAACTACTACTGGAACTCGGGCATGTTCTTGTGGTCGGCGCGCACGCTGGCCAACGCGGTGCGCGAGCACCTGCCGGAGACCGCGCCGCTGCTCGAGAGCATCGCCGCGGCCTGGGGCACGCCGGAGTTTGAGGAGACCTTTCGCAAACTTTATCCCAAGTGCGAAAACATCAGCGTGGATTATGCGGTGCTGGAACCGCGCTCGGCCAAGGGGGAGCATCTTTCTCATCTTTACTGCCTGCCGGCGGAGTTCAGCTGGAACGATCTCGGCTCGTGGGCGTCGCTCTACGAATACCAGCTGGAGACTCGGCTGCGCGGAGACTCGGAAGGCAACGTGGCCGACGCCAGCGGACATCTGGCAATCGAGGCGAACGACAACTATATCTTCAGCCCCAAGAAATTTGTGGCTCTGGTCGGCGTGGAGAATCTGGTCGTGATCGATACAGAGGATGCGCTGCTGATCGCGCATCGCGACCACTCGCAGGACGTGGGTAAGATTGTAAAGGAGCTCAGCCTGACCGGGCGGAATGAGCTGATCTGAGCTTCAAGTCCCCTCCTTTTCATCGCTGTACAATTCTTGGGTAGCTCAGCGGGAGGTTGCCGCATGAGCGGAGTAAAAGATGCCCGAGACGATTGATTGGCCTCCGCGCACAAGGTTGCGCGGGCCGCGCCGTGTTTTCCTTTTCTTTCTTGCCCTTCTCGCTATCGTTGTGCTTACCGGCCGCACCATCATCTCGTGGTGGGTCGACCGGCTCTGGTTCAACTCCCTCGGCTATGAGAGTGTGTTCTGGAAGACGTGGGGGCTGGAATGGGGTACCTTCGCGGTGTTTGCGGCGCTCACGTTTGCAATTCTCTATGGGGCTATGCTGGCGCTGCGGCACGCGCATTCCGCCGACTTGCCGGATCACTACACGGTCTTCTTTGCCGGCCGTCCGATCGCACTGCCTGTGGGGCGAGCGCTCCACTTCGCTGCCGCGGCCGTTGCCCTGCTGGTTGCGCTTGTCACCGGGGCGGCGATGCAGTCCGAGTGGCCGACGCTGGCGCTGTTCCGGCACGCCCCCGCATCCGCTGGAAACGGTACGGACCCGATCTTCGGCAGGCCGCTGAATTTCTATCTGTTCACGCTTCCAGCGTGGCAGCTGATCGCGGGCTGGCTGCTGACGCTGGCCATTCTGGTATGCGTGGCCGCAGCGATATTACTGCTTATCTCCGGCGGAACGCGTGCGCTTGATCGCTACTCGTCCAGTGTCTCCACCGGGGGGGTGTGGCGGGGCGTATCGATCGCGTTTGGCTTCCTGCTGCTGACGCTCGCGCTGCATGAGTATATCGGCCGCTTCGAGCTGCTGCTGGAGCATCACACCATCTTCGACGGAGTTGACTACACCGGCGCGCACGTGACACTCATCGGGATGCTGTTTGTGAGCGTAGCGCTGCTGCTGGGAGCGGGGATCGCGATCGGCGGAGGTGTACTGCGACCGGACGGCCGCTGGCTCGTCGCGGCCGTGCTTCCCGCAATCGTCTGCTATGTCGTAGCGGGGGTGTTTGGCTGGTACGTGAACACGTTCCTGGTGAAGCCCAACCAGCTGGACCGCGAGCGCCCATATATCGCCTACAACATTGCGATGACCCGTCGAGCCTATGGGCTCGACTGGTTCTCGCAACGCGAGTTTCCGGCCGAGACGACGCCCGGCGCGGCCGACCCCGGCAACAACCAGGCGACGCTCGAGAATATCCGCTTGTGGGATGTGCAGGCGCTGCAGGATACGCTGCGACAGGTGCAGGAGATTCGCACCTATTATGATTTTCCGGACATCGATATCGACCGCTATACGATCGGCGGCAGCCTGCGCGAGGTGATGCTGGCGACCCGCGAGCTGAATGTGGACAAGCTGCCGGAGAGCAGCCGCAACTGGATCAACGATAAGCTGATTTACACGCACGGCTACGGCATCACCATGAATCCGGTGAACGGTTTCACGCCCGAAGGCCTGCCGACGCTTTATCTGAGCAACATGCCGGTGCAAAGCACTGTGCCGGAGCTCGAGGTAACGCGGCCGGAGATCTACTTCGGCGAGATGACGGACACCGATGTCTATGTGAAGACGCGGCAGCAGGAGTTCAATTACCCCGAAGGCCAGTCGAACAATCTCAATTCGTATAGCGGCACGGGCGGCATTGTGCTGGGGGGCTTTATGCGCCGGGCCCTGATCGCGTTTGACCGCGGCGACATCACCAAAGTGCCGTTCAGCGACGACATTACGCCGCAGAGCCGCCTGCTGATGCGGCGCGATGTCCGCGACCGGGTTGCCGCGCTGGCTCCGTTCCTCACCTTTGATCGAGACCCCTACATGGTGGTCGGTGAGGATGGGCGACTCTACTGGATGATGGACGCCTTCACGTCCTCCGATACGTATCCTTACTCGGTCCACACCAGCGTGAATGGCCAGTCGCTGAACTACATGCGCAACAGCGTGAAGGCGGTGATCGACGCGTACGACGGCACCACCACGTTTTATGTCTTCGACAGCGCCGATCCGATTCTCGCCGCGTGGCGGAGCATTTATCCGGGGCTGTTCCATGATGCCGCGGCGATGCCCGCGCTGCTGCGCAAGCACGTGCGCTATCCGGAACTGCTGCTCAGCCTGCAGGCGGAGGTGTACGGCCTCTATCACATGACCGATCCCGAGGTGTTCTACAACCGCGAAGACCAGTGGACGGTTGCTACGCAGACCGGCTTGAGCGACCAGGGCGAGCAAGCGGCGCAGGCCATGGAACCGAATTTCGTGCTCATGAAACTGCCGGGCGAAGCAGGTCTGGAGTTCGTTGAGATTCTTCCGTTCACGCCGATCAACCGCAACAACATGATCGGATGGATTGCCGCGCGCAGCGACGGCGAACACTACGGCACCGCGGTGGTTTACGATTTTCCCAAAACGCGCCTGGTGGACGGGCCGCAACAGATCGAGGCGCGGATCGACCAGAATGCGCAACTTTCGGGACAGCTTACGCTGTGGAACCAGCAGGGCTCGCATGTGCGGCGCGGCAGCCTGCTGGTGATTCCGTGCGGAAAGGCTCTGCTGTACGCGGAGCCGATCTATCTGCAGGCGGAGCGCAGTCCGATGCCGGAGCTACGGCTCGTGGTGCTGGCGCTGCAGGACCGGCTCGCCTACGGGCCGAACTTTGAGACGGCGCTGGCTTCGCTGTTCGGCTCTGCGGCGTCTTCATTGACGGCTACGGAAGCGTCGGCGCAAGTGCCTGTGGCGGCGGGCCCGGCGCAGACCGCTACGAATGTCAACGCGCTGATCGCTCAGGCCAATCGCGACTTCGCCGATTATCAGCAGCTCACTTCGGAGGGCAAGCTCACAGAGGCGGGGCAGAAGCTCGACGATCTGAAACGCATGCTCAACGAACTGAGCGCGCACACCAAGTGATCTTGGTTTTCGAGGCGATTGCGGCGCAACCGGTTGCCATGTGCCGCCACAGCACAGGACCGGTCCGGAGACAGTTCACCCATCGAGACATCCGGCGGAATCCGCATTGACCGGCGATTACGATACGGGAAGAGGTTCTCTTCGGAATGCCAGGTGGGAGATGACCTGATGAAGATATTGATTACGGGCGGTGCGGGTTTTGTGGGTGCGCTTCTGGCACACAAGTTGCTTGAGCGCGAGCACCTCGACGGCCAACCGATCAACGAACTCGTGCTCGCCGATCTCGTTCCGCCGGCCGCCGACCTGCTAGCCGATGCGCGCGTACGTGCATTGACGGGCGCGTTAATTGCGCAGTGCGCGGGGCTGCGCGGCGAGAGCTTCGATATGGTTTTCCATCTGGCGGGTGCCCTGTCAGCCGAGTGCGAAGCCGACTTCGATCTTGGCATGCGCTCGAATCTCGATTCGACGCGCGCGCTGCTCGAGGCGCTGCGCGCGGCGGGTAATACGCCGCGCTTGATCTTCGCCAGTTCGCTGGCCGTATACGGCCCCGATCCGGGGCTGCCATTGCCAGCGGTCATCCGCGAAGATACGCTGCCCACGCCGCAGTCTTCGTATGGCGCGCAGAAATTCATCTGCGAGCAACTTGTGGCAGATTACACGCGCAAGGGTTTTGTAGACGGGCGAAACGCGCGGCTGGTGACCGTGGTGGTACGTCCCGGCGGGCCGAGTGGAGCGGCGTCCAGCTTTCTTTCAGGCATTGTGCGCGAACCTTTAAAGGGCGAGTTTGCGGTTTGCCCAGTGCCTCCGGAGACCAGGGTTGCGCTGGCTTCTCCGGCGCGGACCATCGCCGGGCTGATTGCCGTGTCCGAGGCATCCCGCGATGTGTGGGGCGGACGGATTGCTCTCAATCTGCCCGCGCTCACGGTGAGTGTGGGACAGATGCTGGATGCGCTGGAAGCTGTGGGGGGAACTCAGGCGCGCGCACTGGTGCAGTTCGAGCCTGATGCCGAAATCACCCGCATTGTGGGCGGATGGCCCGCGGTGTTCGACAACTCGCGCGCTGCGCGGCTGGGTCTTGAACCGGACCCTGATTTTCTTTCGATCATCCGCGCTTATCTGGCCGATTACCCGCGCGAAAAGCAGATTCACTAGAAGCGAATTCACGGAGCGCCTCTATGCCGCGTTTTGCCGCCAACCTGACGTTGATGTACAACGAACGCGGTTTTCTCGACCGCTTTTCTGCTGCCGCGAGTGACGGCTTTACCGCGGTTGAATTCCTGTTTCCTTACGAGCATCCGGCGCAAGCCATTGCGGACCGGCTGAAGCAGCATGGCCTGCAGCAGGTGCTGTTCAATGCCCCGCCCGGCAACTGGCAGGCAGGCGAACGCGGCAACGCGGCTCTGCCGGGACGCGAAGCGGAGTTCCGCACTGGGTTCGAACGGGCGCTCGAGTATGCGCAGATGCTTGCGTGCCCGCGGATTCACTGCATGGCTGGCCTGGTGCCGGATGGCGCCAACCGCAGCCGCATGCGCGAAGTCTATCTCGCCAATCTCGCGTGGGCTGCAGAGCTCACGAAGCCCGCAGGCGTTGAGATTCTCATCGAGCCGATCGCGCCGCGCAATATTCCGGGCTATTTTCTGAATTATCAGGAAGAGGCGCACGCGATTGCGACGGAGATCGGCGCGTCAAATCTCAAGATCCTGATGGATCTGTTTCACTGCCAGGTGGGGGAAGGAGATCTGGCGATGAAGATGCGCAAGTATCTTTCTGATGCGAAGCAGACGCGCGTGGGCCACTTCCAGATTGCCGGCGTGCCGGAGCGGCATGAGCCGGACACCGGTGAGGTGAACTACGAATATGTGTTCGCCCTGATGGACGAGCTCGGTTATGAAGGCTGGGTTGGCTGTGAATATATTCCCGGCGCGCAGACGAGTGCCGGGTTGGGGTGGTTCAGGAAGCGGTGGTGAGCAGGTTCGCTCTTTTGCTTTGGCAGGTCTGAGAATCGAGCCCCTTCGACAAGCTCAGCAGGCTCTGGGACACCCAGTGTTCGTGATGGGTACAAGCGGCTGATTGAGAGTGGTGGTTTCCCACCCTTGCGATAAAAAACATCGCAAGGATGGGGCACCCGGCCTTTGTGCTGAGTTGAGAAGAGATGTTGAGGGAGTCGTGCTTTCCCACCCTTGCGATACAAAACATCGCAAGGATGGGGCACGGAAGTTGCTTGGCTGACCGGCTTTTGATTTGCGGTTTTATTTCACGACGCTGAAGGTGAAAGTCGTGGTGGAGCGGAAGGTCTGGCCCGGGTGCAGCTCGGTGCTGGGAAAGTTCGGATGGTTCGGCGAATCGGGAAAGTGTTGCGTCTCGAGGCAGAAGCCCGTGTTTCGTTCGTATTTCACGCCGTGGCGGCCGGTGAAGGAGCCGTCGAGAGAATTCCCTGAGTAGAACTGGACGCCCGGTTCGGTGGTCTCCACCGTCATCTTGCGACCGCTCTCAGGATCGAAGGCCGTGGCCGCAGGGTGCAGAGTTCCCATCTTGCCCTCGAGCACAAAATTAAAGTCGTAGCCGCCGGCGAGCTTGAGCGGCGGGTAGTTGTCGTTGATGCGCGCGCCGATGACTTCAGGCTTGTGGAAATCGAGCGGCGTGCCGACCACCGGCGCGAGCTCACCGGTGGGAATCAGGCCTGCATCCGTCGGCGTGTACTTCGCGGCGTCGATCTGGATTTCCTGATTGAGGATGTTGCCCTTGTCGTCGCCGTTCAAATTGAAGTACGCGTGATTGGTCAGGTTCAGCACGGTGTCCTTGTCGGTAGTGGCCGAGTAATCGAGGCGCAGCGTATTGCCTTCGAGCATGTACTTCACGTGGGCGGTCAGCTGGCCGGGAAAGCCCATGTCGCCGTCGGGGCTGACGAGGGTGAACTCGACGCCGTTGGGCACTTCGCGCGACTGCCAGACGTACCGGTCGAAGCCCATCGGGCCGCCGTGGAGCGCGTTGGGACCATTGTTAATCGGGATTTGATAGCTCTTGCCGTCGAGCGAGAATTTACCCAGAGCGATGCGGTTGCCGTAGCGGCCCACGATGTCGCCGAAGTGGGTCTTCGTGTCGTTCAGGTAGTCCTGCAGAGTGTCGTAGCCTAGCACGACATCCGCCATTTTGCCGGCTCGATCAGGAGTCCGGATGCTCACCAGCTTGGCTCCATAGGCCATCACTCGAACCTCAATCTGTCCACTCTTGAGCGTGTAAATCGGGACGGCGGTTCCCTGCGCGGTATGACCCCATATCGACATCTTCACCTCTCCTTGTGCAACGGCGGTCAGAGCCATTGCGACGGCAAATACGGCTGCAGCCAGTCCAGAGACTCGTCTCACAGTTTTCCTTTTCTTCCGGCGGCACGCCGGGCCGACTCAGACTTTCTCGGTCAATTCAATATAGATGATCGGGGCGGATAGATGATTGGCCTGGCCGAGCCGGCGCCCAGCGAATCAGTAGATCCTGCTGGCGATCACCTGCGTGCCGGTGGCGTTGGATTCGATGCTGGTGGAGCGCAGCAGAACCTCGAAGTAGCGCAGCGAGCCGTCGGGACGCGCGGCGCGCTTGAGAATGGGTGCAATCGCCGAAGCGTGGAGCAGCATCTCGGCAGCGGCCTGGGTTCCTGCCACGTCCAGACCCTCCAGAACCAGCAGGTGCCCATTGCCGCTCAGGTTGGGAAGAAAGGCGATCAGCGCGAAGGTTTCGTGCGCGGGCTCATTCCAATGGCTCGCGTAAGAGGTTGCTTCCCCAGGCTGCGGCTTCATGTTGATGATCTCCGCGCCCTCCATGCCCGGACGGTCGACAATGCGGAAGTTCGCGTTGGTCTCGGCAATCGCAGCCCAGGGATTGCTGCCCACCGAGCCGATGATGACGGCGTTGGCGCTCTTAAGATCGTCGAGGCGCAGATCGCGGGGAAAGCGGATGAAGACGCGCTGCGGGTTGTCCTCTTTGAGATGGGCAAGCGCAGAGGCGATCTGCAGGTCAACGAAGGGCACGAGCTGCTGCGAACGGAGATCGGAGGCACTGTGCACGTCAACGCCACCTAGCGACATTCCCTGATAGCTGCCGGCGATGTATTCGGCAAGCGGCACCGGGCGGTGGGCAAGATCTTCGAGCAGGTTGAACCCGGCGTCGGAGGGAACGATGTAACTGTTGGCCGGGCCGCTGAAGAGCGCCGTCCACAGCGGCTGGGCCGGTTCGACGGGCTGCTGCGAGGTCTGAGCGCGTGTAGCGGCGTACCAGGTGAGCGCGACCAGGACGGCGCTGTAGGCCGCGGACAGGAGCGCGATGGCAGTCCAGATTCTCCATTTCGAACCAGCGGGCGCGGCGAGCGGTTCAGCAGCAGCCGCGGGCTCGGCCGGCTTGCTGACCGGGACGGGCGCTTCGCGCTCTTCGTCGGCGGGACGGGCTTCAGCGGCCGGCAGAAACACCGGCACATAGCCGCCCACCGGAATGTCAATGCGCACCGGCTCAGAGTTGCCCTCGTCGGCGAAATGCTCGGCGAGGCGCTTGCGCAACTGGCGGGCGTAGTTGCGGACGATGTTGTCTTCCAGGGTGCGGTAATCTGCCGGGCGGTCGAAGACCTGCACGCCGATCTGGTGCTCGGTAATTTCGCCGGCTCGGCCTTCGAGCGTCTCGGCGACGACAAACAGCAGAAACTTCGACAGCAGGGGCGAACGGGCAAAGTGCGGCCCGGCGACGACGCGCTGCGCCAATTCCCACTGCGGATCGTCCTGCAGAAGAGAGGCGCGCGTCTCCTGCTGCAGCGGCGTTTTGGGCTTGTGGGGGAGGGCGGTGAAGCGGTCCATGACGGTCATCTCCAGACAACGCTCCGGTTGTGGAAAGCCAGGGACTTCAAGCGGCCCACGGTCTTGCTCCGTTTTTCTTCTTTCTGCAACCCTGTATTCACAACGATGGATCGGACGCGAAACCTGCGCGATTCAATTCCAATCGCGCACAAATCGGGTTACACTCCGGTCGGATTGTCCCTAAGAACTCGCAAAGTGATTTTAATCCAGCCACCGCAAGCCGAACCACCGTTCAAAATGAATTCGCAGCAAAAGGCTATAAAAGGGTTACGGCTGGAGCCAAATCCACAGTTAACAGACAATTCAATCCGGTATTATGTGTCTTCGTTTCAGTAGATTAACCCTACTGTTCACTAGTGTATACACCGTTCTCCACCAGGGTAAACACTCCCATAGGCCGTTTTAGTGCTCTACTGTGACGCTGCCCGCCGAATCGTGTCCGGGCATTACCCCAAATTGGAAATTCTTTGAGTTGGAGGCGCAAAACAATTATGAAAACTGGAAGAAAACTCAGGAGGACGAGCCTGTGGTCATTGGCTTTGGGCCTGCTGATCGCGCTCTGTATCCCCAGCAGAGCGGCAGCTCAGCTGGATCGCGGTGAGATCACCGGAACGGTCGAGGATCCGAGCGGCGCGGTGGTTGCAAATGCGAGAATCATCCTGACCAATGCCGAGACCGGCGTCAAAACCGAAACCAAATCGACGGCTACAGGGACATACGTCTTCGATGACCTGATTCCCGCCAAATACACGATCCAAGCCAACTCTGCCGGATTCGAAAACTACGTAGTCAACGACCTGTATGTCCATGTGCAGCAGGTGCTGAACGTCGACGTTCACTTCGCCACCGGCAATGTGCAGCAGAGCGTTACCGTCACTGCCGCAGCCCCGCTGCTCGAGGCGGAGAACGCGCAGGTGGGTCAATCCATCACGAATCTAACTGTCAACGATATGCCGCTTGCCACGCGCGATTGGGGTTCGCTGGCGCAACTTTCCGCCGGAGTCAGCACTACACCGACCGCATCCAGCGGGTCGGGCGTGACCCCCGACGCAGGCAGCTCTGATTCCGCTTATTTCAGGGTGGATGGCGTCGACGAATGGCAAAACGATTTCCGCCTCGACGGCATTAACGACAATATCGAGATCTATGGCGGCAACTACACCGGGACCAACGCCGCCATCGTCCCGCCGCCTGATGCCATCCAGGAATTCACGCTGCAAAGCGGCGACTTCAACGCCGAGTTCGGCCACTCCACCGGCGGCGTCATCAACGCGTCGCTCAAATCCGGGACCAACGGCCTCCATGGCGACGTCTGGGAGTACGTGCGCAACAACGACCTGAACGCGAATTATTTCTTTAACAGGGCTTGCAGCAATGGGGTGTGCACTTCCAATCCCATTCCCTCCTATCACCAGAACCTTTTCGGCTTCACGGCCGGCGGCCCGGTCGTCATCCCCGGAGTCGTCCACGGCAAGAACCGGCTCTTCTGGTTCGCCGACTACCAGGGCGGCCGCTACGTGCTGCCGGAACCGGACGGCAATTTAACCGTGCCCAGCAAAGGCATGGTCAGCAGCAATTTCACCAACCTGCAGGACAACATCACCTACAACTACAGCGGCACCTGCTCGGCAGGGAACACGAGCAAATGCCAGACCGACGCCCTGGGCCGCAGCTTCTCTGCCGGCACCATCATGGATCCGGCGTCAACCCGCCAGCTTTCGGCGACCGGTTATGACGCGGTAACCGGGATGACGGGAACCCCGAATGCTTTTGTCCGCGATCCCTTCTACAACTGCACCGCGGGCGGCAATTGCACGAGCTTCGTCGGCGTCACCAGAACGGACTTCACCCAGGACGCCGGCGGCGTGCCACTCTCTGCTCTCAACGTCATCCCCACCAGCCGCCAGGATCCGAACGCAGTCAAGCTGCTGGGCCTGTATCCGGCGGCGACAGCCTCCGGCCTCGCCAATGATTTCCAAGGCTACGTTCCCATCGAGGACAAAAACACCGATACCTATGACATTCGCATCGATGCGAATATCAGCCAGAAAGACGTCCTGTTCGGCGTCTTTGACCGGAGCTTGCTCACCGCCGACGTGCCCTCGTATTTCCCGGGGGTTGGCGCGGGCGATAGCGGCGGACGCGTCGACAGCCTGCCGGCCTATGCCTGGGCGGTCGGCTACACGCGCATCCTCACGTCGACGCTCACCAACGAAATGCATGTGGGCATGGTGCACAGCGACAAGGATCAGGTATCCGTCTGGGGCAACGTCTACGGAAGCTCAGCCTGTTCGGGAACGGTAGCTTCGGGTACGGGTACCTGCAATATCCCCCTCGAGTACGGCATCCAGGGCGTTCCGCAGGTTCAATACAACGGCGGTTTGCCTGTCATCTCCATTGGCTCGCAACTGAGGTCACTCGGCGTCGGCAACTACTCGCCCACGATACAAGCCGTCTGGAGCCTCGAAGGCGTTGACGCGGTCACCAAGGTCTGGCGCAACCACGCCTTCAAGACCGGCATCCAGGTGGACGACCTCGAAGCCAACATCTCGCAGCCGCCGCAGGGCCGCGGCGACATGAGCTTCAACGGTCAGTACACCGATATCTCCAACAAAAGCACCGGATTGAACGGCATCGGGGACCTGCTCGTGACGCCCATCAACTACGAATACAATGTGGGAACCGGCGTGAACCAGGTCGGCGGCCAAAACCAGATTTCTGCCTCCAACATTGCCACCACCGACGACCATCGCTGGTACATCGGCGCCTACTTCCAGGACGACTGGAAGTTCAGCCCCAGGCTGACATTGAATCTCGGTTTGCGTTGGGATCTCTTCACACCGTACGCTGAGACCCGCGGCTTCCAAGCCAACTTCGTCGCGGCAGGCGGAAATGGCGCCAGCGGAACCTATTACGTGTCCAACCAAGGCTGCGCGGTAGCCCGAGCCGCAATCTTCAACACCGTGGCCGCCGCCAGCAACATCAACATCGATTGCGTGCCTAATCTCACGTTGGGCAACGCGCAAAAGACCAACTTCGCGCCGCGTGTCGGTTTCGCCTATCGCCTCCGACCCACGCTGGTGGTGCGCGGAGGCTTCGGCACTGCCTACGGTGCGCTGGCCAACCTCGGCTACGGCGGCACGCTGGGATTCAACTACCCGTTCGTCTACGTCCAAACCATTCCCTCGCCCGACCCCAATCACCCGCTGCTCGCCGGTTCTTCGGGCGCGCCGGCGACCCTGGAGAATACCTTCAATAACTTCAACTTCAACAATCCGAGCGTGCTGCAAAGTCCCACTCCGTACACAAGCGCACCAGTTGCTTGTCCATATTGCCCAGGAGGTCAATACATCGGCACGAACTATCTGGGCCTTCCCCTCTCGGCCCGCCAGTACAACTACCAGACGCCGCTCGTGCAGACGGAGAACCTGACCATCGAGGATCAGTTCACGCCCCACGACGCGCTGCAGGTGGGATATGTCGGCACCCAAGGCCGTCACCTGGATATTCTGGGGGCGACGGACAGCAACAATGAGATCTTGCCCCCCGGCACCAACACCCAACTCTATATTCCATACCCGTACTTCCAACGAAACAGCACCTATAACACCACCAATACCAACTCCGGCTATAACTCCATGCAGGTCACGTATCAGCACCAGATGAACTTTGGGCTTTTGGTGCTGGCCAACTATACCTGGAGCAAGTGCATGGGCGACCAGCACGCGCCGCAGAACTCGCAGTTCAACGCCGGTTACCGCGCCCAGTGGCTCCCCGGCTTCGGCGTTAAGGGCGACTTCGGCCTCTGCGATGGCGACGCCGCCGACCTGTGGCATGCAGCCGCCACCTACGACCTGCCCGTTGGCCGTGGAAAGCTATTTGGGTCCACCATGAACAGGGCTGCGGACCTCATCGTGGGCGGGTGGGAGATCAACGGCTTCTATACCTTCCAGAGCGGGCAGCCGCTTACGGTCACTTGCCCCGTCGCCACGACAGCCGACTTCGGTTGCTCTGCCAACGTGGTGGCCGGACAGAACCTGTACGCCGGACCGCACAACTATACGCAATGGCTCAGCCCCAGCGCGTTCGCTCAACCGCCCACCGCTGCCACCATCGGACAGGTCGATTACTCACCGCTGGGCACAAGCGGCATCCAGCAGGTACGCGGACCGCATTTTAACAACCTGGATTCGTCGATCCTGAAGAACTTCCACTTCACGGAAGCGACGTATCTGCAGTTCCGCGCCGAAGCCTTCAACACCACCAACACGCCGCCGTTCGCGCAGCCGGGTTCGTTGAATTTCGAGGCCGGCAGCTTCAGCAGCATCACGGCAACGAAAAACAGCAACGGGAACAACGGCGCGCGCACGCTGCAGCTGGCTCTGAAGCTGTTCTATTAACCTGCCGGAGTTTGATTAGAGCGGTTCCAGAGTCTGTGCGCGCTGTTCCGATCGATGAAAGGT